>NZ_JBFBEA010000003.1:365711-433889 GCF_040683495.1 Streptomyces sp. NPDC093544
ACGGCAACCCGCGGCAAGCAGTCGCTCACCACCTCGGCGAGTTGGAGTGCCTCCCGGTAGCTGCCGGCCGCGTCCGCCAGATCGTGTGCCCGCCTGCGCTCCTGCGCGGCGCCCAGGGCGAAGGAGGCGTTGGCCTCGGCCTCCGGTTGCGCGGCTCCTGCGCGGCGGCGAGCGCCGGGTGAGCCGGCAGCCGTCCGGTGGAGTGGCCGCCTGCACGGCCGGTGTACGCGCCCAGGCCGGTGTAGGCGCCCAGGGCCGGTGTAGGCGCCCAGGGCCGGTGTAGACGTCCGAGACTCAGCTCAGCGCCCACCGTCTAGCTGAGCTTGTTGCCGTGTCTCAGGTGGACCGGCAGGGCCTCGGCGAGCGCCCGGACCGTGTCCCCGGGGCGTCCCAGCTCACGGTGGGCGATCCCCAGACTGGTGTGCGAGACCGCCTCCCACCGGCCGAGTTGAGGTCGCGGAAGAGCTGGGCCACCTGCGAGAAGTGCTCGGCGGCCTCGTGCAGCCGCCCGAGCTTCCAGCAGATCAGCCCCAGGTTGGTGACGTCGGCGGCGGTCTCCGCCCCCTTGCTGCGCCGGGTGAGTTCACGAGCCTGGGAGAGGTACTCGTAGGCCTGCACGATGGCTCCGTTCTCCTGGTGCGCGGCGCCGATGCGACGTAGCGCCAGCGCCTGCCCGTCGAGCCAGCCGGCCTGCCGCGCGAGCTCCAGCGCGCTGCCGAACAGTTCCAGCGCCTCCGCGTTGTTCGCCAGCGCCCGGTGGCATTCGGCGCGCCGCAACTGGGCGGCGGCCTGGGCCCGTAGCTCGCCGTCGGCGACGGCGGCGAACAGGCTGGCGGTCGCGACCTTGAGGCAGTCGCCCGTGAACATCCCCACCGAGAGATAGCTGTGCAGACTCTCCGCCAGCCGCCAGGCGATGGTGGTGAAACCGGCGCCGGACGCCTGCAGCACGGCGCCGACCAGGTTCTCCCGCTCGCTGTCCAGCCACTCCGCGGCCTGGCCGCGGCCCGAGAGGACCAGCGCGGCCGAGGGCGCCGTCCCGGCGGACGGGTCCGAGGCCGGCTCCGCCGGGTAGAGCAGTCGGGCCGCCGCGTCGGCGTGGTAGAGGTACCAGTCGAAGAGCCGCTGCCGGGCGGCGTGCGCCTCCTCCCTGCTGACCAGCTCGCGGGCGTAGGAACACAGCAGGTCGTGCGGCCCGAACCGGCCTGCCGCCCGTTCCTGCACCAGCTGAGCGTCCGTCAGGCTCACCAGCAGTCCGGCTGATTCGGCCGAGGTCGAGTCCGCCAGCGCCGCGGCGCCGGCCACGGTGAGGTCCGGGCCGGGCATCAGGCTGAGGAGCCGGAACATCCGCTGGGCCGCGGCCGGAAGCGCGCGGTAGGAGTGGTCGAAGGTGTCCCGCACCGTCGAGCGCAGGCCCCCTTCGATGTGCAGTCGACTGAGCACGTCGTCACCCGCCAACTCGGCGCAGTGGTCGGCGATGCCGGCGTTGCGGGCCAGCAGGTCGGCACCGGCGATCCGGATGGCCAACGGCAGACCGCCGCACACCCGCACGAGCCTGCGGGCCGCCTCCTCCTCGGCCGCGACCTGGCTCTCGCCGATGGTGCTGCCGAGCAGTTGGCGTGCCTCGTCCGGATCGAGCACGTCCAGGCCGAGCTGGCATGCACCGTCGCTCGCGACCAGCCCGGCGAGCTGGCTGCGGCTGGTGATCACCACCGCGCAGCCCCGGGCGCCCGGAATGAGCGGCCTGACCTGCTCGGCGTCGCGCGCGTTGTCCAGCACGATCAGCATCTGCTTGTCGGCGAGCAGCGTGCGGTACAGCGCCGCGGCCTCGTCCTCGTCCACGGGCAGCTGGTCGGGCGGAGCCCCCAGGGCCCGGAGGAACTGCGCCAGGACGTCGCCGGGACGCAGCGTCGGAAGCGGGGAATGGCCGCGTAGGTCGACGAACAGCTGCCCGTCCGCGAAGTGTTGGCGCCGCGCGTGCGCCCAATGCGTGGCGAGGGCGGTCTTGCCGACCCCGGGCGCGCCGACCACCGCCACCACATGCGAGCGCCGCGCCGGGTCGGGCGAGACGAGGGCGTCCAGCTCCCGTATCTCCCGTCGCCGCCCGACGTAGGAGCCGGCCCCGGCGGGCAACTGGGCCGGGAGCGGACCGATGAGCGCCGCGCGGTCGGTCGGCGTGGAGTGATCGGTCGGCGGGGGGTGTCCGGCCGGCACAGGGTGGCCAGCCGGCGCAAGATGGCCAACCGACACGGCGTGGCCAACCGACACAGGGTGGCCAGCCGACACGGCGTGGCTGGTCGGCGCAAGATGGCCGGCCTGCACAGCGTGGCCAACCGACACGGGGTGGCCAGCCAGCACGGCGTGACCAGCCGACACAGGGTGGCTGGTCGGCGCAAGATGGCCAGCCGGCACAGCGTGGCCAACCGGCATGGCGTAGCCAACCGGCGCAAGGTGGTGGTCGGGGCGCTGCCCGAGGGGCAGTTGCTGGCGCAGTACCCGCAGGTGGGCGTCGCGGACCTCCGCACTGGGCGCGATGCCCAATTCCTCGTCGAGCCGGTCGCGCAGGCGGTTGAACACCTTGAGCGCGGCAGCCTGTTCCCCGCGGCTGGCGAGGGTGAGGATCAGCCGGGCGTGCAGACCCTCGTGCAGCGGCTCGGTGTTCACCATGTCCCACAGCACCGGGACGGCCTCCTCGGGTCGGCGCAGCAGCAGCGCCGCGTCGGCGTGCAGCAGCACCGCCTTGACTCGCCGCTCGTTGGCCGCCACCGCGGCCGGATGCCGACGCAGCACCGGTTCCGCGTCCGCGAGCACCGGACCCCGCCACCACTGCAGGGCATGCGTCAGCGACTCGTACGCGGCCCCGGGGTCCGGCGCGCGATGCACGCGCTTCGCCTGGGCCAGCAGCTCGTCGAAGTGGCCGAGGTCGATCTGGTTCCGGGACGCCTCCAGCAGATAGCCGGTGGGCGTCCGGACAACGGTCGGCGACGGGACGTTCCGCAGGCCGCCCGGTTCCAGCAGTTGGCGCACCTGGCTGACGTAGGTGTGGATCAGGCTCTGGTGGGAACTGGGCGGCCCGGACGGCCAGAGGGTGTCGGTGATCTCCTGCTGGGTGGAGGGCTCGGGGTGCCTGAGCGCCAGAAGTCCGAGCAGGCGGCGCAGCATCGGGCTGGTGACCGGGACGGGGGTCTGGCCGCGCTGGAGGGAGAGCGGGCCGAGGATCAGCAGGCGCGGCCGGCCGACGCCGCGCGGTGGCCCGGTGCGGGCGGCGGTCAGCAGGTCCGCCAGTTCGCCGCCGGTCAGCCCCAGCGCCTCGGCCAGGCGCTGGAGGGTGTGCGACTGAGGCCGTTTGACCCGGCCGCGCTCGATGTCGCGCAGCGCCCTGGTACTGATCCCGGCCCGTGAGGCGGCCACCTCCTGGCTCAGCCCGGCCCGTCCGCGGAACGACTGGAGCCGTGGGCCTAACGGGCCCGGCTCACCTGCCCGACCTCCCCGGGCAAGCCCCGTGGCCGACGTCCTTTCTGACATGGCATCCCCCTCATCCGATGACCGCGGCCTGTCGACCATGACCGGCAGCGGCATTGCGAGCGGTGCACGGCCGACTCCGCAGAGGCTTCGGCCGACGCCAGTTTGGACTAGACCAATGCACCAAGCAAGGGAACACCCGATGACCGACCCCACACGCGACACCACCGCCGGCCGCGTCCACAACGACCTGTACAACCTGGCCGGCCGCAACAGCCGGTCCACGGACGAGATCACGGTTGGTCCCATGCCGGTGATCGCTCAGTCCGTACGATGATGCGGTACTCAGGGGCAGTTGCCCTCTTTCCGACAGCGAGCGAACACAGGCCGCTGCGCACACTCCGGCGCCTCTTTCGTGAGGCAACGTCAAGAAGGAGTCCGAATGTCTTTTCGCCTCTCTCTCCGTGCCGACCTCGCCGCCTCCGCTCTTGCCCTGGCCGCCTTGACGGTGGCTTTTGCGGGGGCCCTCGCACCGACGACACATGTCACCGCGACAACGCCGGTGACGCGGCCCGTCGCCACGGCAACCGGCTCCACGTCGACCGGTGCCGGCACCGGCACCGGCACCGGCACCGGCACCGGCCAGGGAGCGGTAACGGATCCGGAGGGAACGAACGCACGGCTCATGGACCCCACCACCCCAGGCGCGTAAAAAGGGCCTGAGGGTCCCGGAGGCTCTGTAGGCGACGGCAGCCCATGGCACGCGGCGTGTAGCCGTCGCGTGCCACCGGTGGGGAGGGGGCTGCCGCTGGGTTCGCTTCACCCGGACCGGTGAACTCGCGTAGGTCGATTGCGTAGTTCTACTGATTTCCTCGGTCTCCGCAGCAGGAAAGCTGTGCCTCGGAACGTACTGCCCGCGACCGCAGAGTTACCGAGGACAGGTCTGGATGAAGAGATTGCCGGAGTCGGTGAAAGGCGGGAAACGGCCACTGTTCCGGGGGCCCGCCCCGGCGGAGCGGGGTCGGCCGGCTCGGTACGGCAGAGCTCCGGGCACCGCCCTGCTGGTGGCCGTCACGCTGCTCACAGTCGGCTGCTCGAACACCTCGGACGTGTCCGCCTCGACGCCCTCCTCGACGGACCCGGTCAGCGGTGTCCCGGTCCCCTCGTCATCCCCGTCTCCTTCGCTCTCCCCGCTCTATCCGACCAACGCCGCAGGCTGTCACCCCAACGCGGGCTGGACGCCGAAGGAGGAAAGCGCCTGGCTGATGCTGCGTGCCTATACTCCCGACGAGAACTGGTACGACGGCCCGGACACGGTAAGGATCTCGGCCGCCGTGGCGGGATCCAGCGGCCCGCTCTGCGAACCGCTCACCGTCCAGGTGGAGTTCTGGGAGCTCACCTACGGCTCAGCGGCTGGTCAGACGTCTGCGACGGGCGGCGCGGAGCAGGCGCCGGACTACTACTTCGACATGCGTTCCGTACAGCGGACCGAGCTGCGCGTCGACGGGCGGAAAGAACACCTCGTCGAACAGCCGAAGAAGCTCTACGCCGACGACCGCAGCGTCTGCACTGGCGCGCTGCTCGCCATTTACAGCGGCAAGCCCCTCACTTCCGAGGAACTGCCCGAGAACATCAACACCGGAGACAACATCAACCCCCGTGGCGACGTGGACTTCAACGCCGACCGGGTCGCCACCTACGAGCTCTCCGCTCCCTCCGCACCGCATGTCTGCAGCCCCGAGGGCATTCCGACTGCCGACCCCTCCGACGTTCCCTTCCCCTCCACTGTTCCCGACCCGTTGTACCCGACACCGGAATTCAGCTTCGACTTCGACGACGTCCAGCCCAAGTCCACTCCCTGAGGGGATCGATACGGGGCAAGGGCCATGCGTTAGCCGCCGCCTCCTCCATACGCAGCTCCTCCGACCGTGCCGCTGCGAGCCACCAGGGACGCCAGCGCAGCGCGGGAGGAAACTCCCGTCTTGCGGTAGACCCGGCCGACGTGGCTCTCGACGGTGCGCGGGCTGAGGTAGAGCCTGGTGGCGATCGCCTGGCTGGTGAGACCCGCGGCCACCAGCTCGGCGATCTCCCGCTCACGCGGGGTCAGCGCGGCCAGCCCGTGGGCGGGTTCGGAGGGTCCGGGCATGCTCCCGAACACCAGCGGGCGCACCTGTTCGGCCAGGCCGGCCAGTAGCTGTGCTCCACCCGCCGAGGCCAGCCGGGAACCGCGGCGCCACATGGCGGCCGCGCGGGTGCCCCCTCCGATGGCCTTCATGAGCGGAGCGCCGAGCAGCAGGGACTGCGCCTCCCGGAGGGCCGCTCCGGACCGCGCACTGTCCGCCGCGGCTTCCTCGAACATCCGGGCCGCCTCGGCCGTGTTGCCACGATGTGCCGCGATCCGCGCGAAGCTGCGCAGCGCCGCTCCACTCTGGGTCGGCAGGCCGAGCTGGCCGGCTTCCTTGTGGGCCTGCTCGGCCCAGAGTTCGGCCTCTTCCACGTCGCCCGTGGTCAGGGCCGCGGTGGAGAGCAGTTCGAGGAAGTTGGGGCGCGCCGACGGCTGGAGCCGCCGCAGGTCGCTTCCGCCGCCCGCGTGCAGCAGGGCTTCCGATGCCCGGTGCGGATCGCCGGTGCTCAGCGCGGCGTAGCCGATCATGCACCAGGCCAGCGAAGCCCACCAGCTGTCGTTGGTGCCCGCTGCGGCGACTGCCTCCTCGGCGGCGGCGAGCGCACAGCGATCACCTGGGGGGCGGGCCTGCAACAGGATCTGGGATCTGAACGCCAGGGTGAAGGCGAGCAGTTCGCCACTGCCGAGGCCCCGCGCAATCGGCTCGGCCTCGTCGGCCAGTTCCAGCGCGCTGGTGACCCGGCAGGTGCTGAGGTGGACCTGGGCCTTGCAGAGCAGGAGCTGCGGCAACAGGTAGAGCCTGCCGGTGCGCCGAGCGAGCCCCAGCCCTCGGTCGGCGTGCCGCTCCGCGTCCGAATAGTTCTCCAGGAACACCTCGGTCCAGCCCAGTGTGGACAAGGATTCGCACATGCCGGCGAGGTCGTTGTCGGTCAGCGCGTCCGCGAGGCCGGCCGCCGGTTCGGCGAACCGGCGGGCCGCGGCCATGTCACCCTCGTACGCCTCACCCATGGCGGCCAGCGCCAGGGCATGCAGCTCGCCGATCTCGTCGCCGAGGGAACGCGCCGCCGCGATCGCCTCGGCGACCCCCGCGCGCGCTTCGGCGAAGCGGGAGGCCGACAAGGCGCCGGAGACCAGTTCGAGCTCGATGCCGAGCCGCTGGGACGGCGACGGCCCTGGGCTGCGGGCCAGTTCGCGGCGCAGCAGCGCGCTCGCTTCCGGATAGCGCCCGAGTTGACGCTCCATCAGGGCGCAGAACGTGACGGCGTACGGGCGGACGGCGTCGTCGTACGGCGCGGGCATGTCGATCAGTTGGTGCAGCAGATCCCGGCTCTCGTTCAGGGCGCCGCTCACGCCGAGCGCGCGAGCGCGCGACAGCAGCAGTTCGCGGCGCTTGGCGTGGTGTTCGGGGGTTTCCGGCAGGAGTCGCAGCACAACGCCCAGCCAGTGGGCGGCGGTGGCCGGAGCGGTCGCGGTCGTCCGCTCGGCGGCCTCGATCAGCACCGCGACCGCCTGTGGGTCCCAGCGGGTCACCGATTGTTCGAGGTGGTGCGCACGCTCGACGACGGAGGCGCCGGCCCGGGCCAGTTCCGCTGCCGCACGGCGATGGAACTCCTCGCGCTGCCAGGGGTCGATGCCTTCGTGGACCAGAGCCCGGATCAGTGGATGGCGGAGCGTGAGGTGTCGTCCTCCTGCACCCGGCCGGACGAGGTCGCGCCGCATCACCCGGCGCAGCGCCTGGATGACGTCGGGGCTGTCGGCCCCGGTGAGAGCGCTGATCATGGCGGGCGTGGTGTGGTCGCCGAGGACCGCGGCGGCCTCGACCGTCCGGCGCTCCAGCGTGCTGAGCGGCGAGAGTTCGTCCAGCAGCAGCGTGCCGAGGCCGGCGGGCAGGCTCTTCGGGCCGCGGGGGGAGAACCTCCCGGCAGTCCGGGCCTCTCGATGGGACTGGAGAAGAGCGAGGAAGTACAGCGGGTTCCCCTCACTCGCTGCGTAGAGCTCGGCCGCTCGCGGGCGCGGCAGGTCGCGGGCCAGTTCCTCGACACACTCGTGTTCGACGAGTGGCCCCAGCGGGACTTGCAGCACCGCTCCCGTGTCCACGCCACGGGCCAGCGCGGTGGCGAGCACGGTCGGCGCCTGCCGCTCCCGGCGTGCGACAACGAGCAGTAACGGCGCTGGTATCGGGTGCCGGACGAGATGGTCCAAGAGTTCCAGTGACGCCGGGTCGGCCCAGTGCAGGTCGTCCAGTGTCATCACCAGCCCCGCGGTGCCGAGACGGCCCAGCATTTCCGCCGTCGCCTGATACAGGCCCAAGCGGTCGCGGCCACCCGACTCGTCGGCGCCGCCGCGCAACACCGCAGGAAGCTCCGCCAGCACCGGAAAGGTTCGCCGCGTTCGCCGGTCGAGGTCGGCGAACGCGGCGACGAACGGCCGGAAAGGACTGTGCCGCTCGTACTCCGTGGCCCGGCCGCGCAGCACCGTGAGCCCCTTGCGGCGGGCCCGCGTGGAGAGCTCGACCAGGAAGCGGCTCTTGCCGATACCCGCTTCACCGGTGACATCGACGACTGTTGGAGCACCCCCCTCCGAGTGCTCCAGCAGCGAGTCGAGCCGACCGAGCTCCGCGGCCCTGCCGACGAACGGCACGCAGCTCACCGGCCACCCCTGCCCGCCCTGCGCATCAGCCATCACGCCCCCCTAACGGAAAAGCCCCCCGCTCGTCGCCCGAATCCCCCGGCCTCCCCGAGTCAGGCCGCAGTACGTCGCCAGGCCCCGAAGTACGTCGTCAGGCCGACCCTTGATGTGCCTCCCTATGTGCCAGCGGCAGTCCGGGAAGGATCCCGTCGGCCCACTGGTCGATGCCGGAGGGCAGCCGGGAGACAACGGTGGCGAGCCGTTCGACCGCGCGAACCGCGTCAAGGTCGTAGTCGGCCGGTGCGTCCCCCGTGCTGCCGTCCCCCGCGGCATCCGGTGATTCCCTCAGTACGAGGAGGGCATCCCGTCCCTGGATCGACCACTCCGTCACCCGTGCGGCCAGCATCGCCTCGGAGACCTCCTGCGTGACCACTGCCTGGGCGAAGTCCGGCCGCAGGGTGTCGACCTCCACCGTGAGCGGACTGCGCCGGCTGCCCCTGCCGCTCCCCCTGCGCCGCAGCACCATCCGAAGGGAGGGAAGGGCGGTGTCCAAGTGCACGGCGCAGACGGTCACATGGACCTTCTGCCACGCCCGGAACGGCGCGAAGGACACCGGCTCGAAGGCATCGGCGACCGTGAACGGCACGCCCCGATGGGTACCGGCCATCACCGCGAAGCAGCCGCGGAGTTTCACCGGGGCCGTGCTGTTCAGGAGCTCGGCCCCGCTTGTGGCGAGCCGTGGCAGCGGGCCGGACACCCACCGTCCGGCGAGATCCGGCAGACGATCCTCGAAGGCCCAGCCCCGCGCCCCCGCGAACTCCTTTCGTTGTTCCGCGGTGTTGGCTTTGGCCGGACGCCGCAGGAGTTCCGGTATTCCGTAGTAGGCCGCGGTCAGAGCGGCGTACCCGGCGACCGCGACCAGCCCGTGCACCCACTGCACCGTCCAGCCGGCCAGGAAGAGACCGGCCGCCGCCAGGAAGTGCGGCGAATAGGCCTGCACGGGTGTGCCGGCGGACCGGTGCCTGGATGTCCAGACGCCGTAGTCGCCTCCCGGGACGTCCACGTGGTTGACGACAACGGCCACCATCAGATTGATCAGGCCGAACACCAGGGAGACCGGAACCATCACGATGCAGGCGGTCGCCCAGTCGCCACCGCTCCCGTCGATGATCCAGAACCAGATCATCAACAGGGCCGACAACATGCCGACGGGCAGAAACCCCAGCCCCGAGAAGGCAAACACCGTCATCCCCCTGCCGGCGGGGCGCCGGCGTTCGCGACCAAGCCGTCGGCAGCAGCAGCGGAATCGGCGTCCGTGAACGGGTACGGACGGATCACGTGCCGGCGATCCCCTGGGAACGACAGGGCGGACAACAGGCTCGCCCCGCCGGTTCGCCCGGGGCTCGGCCGTAGCGCCTCGGACTCCCCCAACTCCCGCATCACGACTGCTGCTTGCGCCGCGCCGACATCAGACCGACCACACCGATGATCCCGATCGTGGTCGCCACCACGATGATGACGGGCGACCCACTGACGAGGGCGACGAGGTTGCCGATCGCCCCGACGAGAACGAGTAGCGTCCACCCGACGCGAGTCCCGGCCGGCTGCTTCTGCGCCATGTCCCTGCCTCCTTGCCGAAGTTGAGGAAGCCAGACCGTAACCGCGCGCCCAGAGCCCCTGGCCGGGTGGCGGCTTCCCGGAGGACATCAGGGCAGGTCGGACAGCGTGTGGGAGGCGGGCGGCAGATCCCCGGACCGGGCCGGTCCGGGTGCCGGAACGGGGACCCGCGATCCCCTTGATCCGCCTAGAGTTGACGAGGTGGAGCAAACGGAGTCCGATGAGCCGAAGGAGCCGCCGAGAGCGGTCTTCGCCGCCGCGCTGACGCGACTGCGACGCCAACTACCCGACCTGTCCGACGAGTTGCTGGCCAGACGGGCGAGCCGTACGGCACTGCCGTCAGGACGCCGGGTCCCCGTCAACGCCCGTCGTCTGGGCGAATGGCTCAGTGGACGGTCCGTGCCGCGCGACTTCCATGCCGTGGTGGCGGTCGTCCGCGCCGTCGAGTCACTGGTCGACGCCCCGGATGCCCGGTTCCCGATCTCCGAGTGGGAGGGCCTGTGGCGCGCGGCGTACGAGGACCGCGCCGTCGCGGTGCCCCCACCCGATGCTCCCGCCGGCCCAGCGACCGAAGGAGCTCCGGGCGACCTGGTGGTCGGCCGGCCCCCGAGTGACGCCGCCTCTCTGCGGGAGCGTACGACCCTCGCGAGTGCGATCGACGCGGCGTTAAGGGACGAGGCGATACGTGAAGTGGTGCTCACGGGGGCAGGCGGAGCGGGGAAGTCGCAGCTGGCCGCGGCCACCTTCTACCGGGCCCGTCAGCCCCGCGGGGTGCGCGTCTGGGTGCCCGCGTCCTCACGCCAGTCGGTGCTGACGGCGTACGCGCGTGCGTGGCGGGTCGTCTCGGGCGAGGAAGGCGGACGCGGCTGGGACGACGAGGTGCAGGCCGACCTGTTCATCGCCTGGCTGCGTACGACGCCGCGGCCGTGGCTGGTCGTCCTGGACGACGTCGACGATCCTGCGGACCTCCGTGGGCTCCGGCCCGTGGGGGAGCGCGGTAAGAGCCTGGTGACGACACGGCGGCGGGACGCGGCGCTGATCCGGCCCTCCTCCCGGATCGTGCAGGTCGGGATGTTCGCACCGCAGGAGTCTGTCGACTACCTCCGGTCGCGCCTCCCCTCAGGCCAAGTGCCGTACAAGAAAGCGGAGTTGGACGCTCTGGCGGACTCCCTCGGCCACTTCCCGCTCGCGCTGTCCCAGGCGGCGGCCTTCCTCATCGACACAGGCATGGGCCTCACCACTTACCGCCGGCTCCTTGACGACCAGCGGGAGGCGCTGTCCGATCTGCTGCCGCCGACCTCTCCGGCCGACGAGCACGGCGACACCGTGGCGACCGCGTTCGAGCTGGCCCTGGACCGGGCGGAGGCACTGGCGCCCGCCGGTGGCGCCAGGGCGACCCTCGAATTCCTGTCGATGCTCGCGCCGGACGGCATCGAGGAGTCCGTGCTGCACACCGCGGCCGCCCGCCGGTGGATCCACGCGGGGATGCACGGCCGTAGCGACGACGGCCGGGTCCCGGCCGTGTCCACCGAACGGGACGTTCTCCTCTCCCTGCGCGCCCTGCACCGGCTCAGTCTGGTCACGCACGATCCCTCCCGCTCGCCCGCCGCGGTCGAGGTGCACGCGCTCGTACAGCGCGCGGCGCGCGAGACCGTGCCGGAGCCTGCCCGGCCACACCTCGCCGTGGCCGCCGCCGACGCCGTGGAGGAACTCTGGTCGTCCACGGCGGAGTCCGAGTACCGGCCGGGGACCGAGGCGGCCCTGTACCGCAACGTCGAAGTCCTGCGCCGGACGACCGCCGGTGACCTGCTCTGGAACGGCCGCATGCACCCCGTTCTGCGCCGCATCGGGCCCTATCTGGCCGGGCTCGGCCGCGATGCCGCGGCGCGGGACCTGGGCCGGGAGCTGCTGGAACAGGCACGGGCCCGGCTCGGGGACGGACACCGCGACGTCCTGGCGCTCCGCTGTCAGGTCGCCCTGGCCATCGGAGAGATGGGGGACACGACAGCCGCCCGGACGTCCCTGGAGGAGATCCGGCGGGAGGCGGAGTCGACCTTGGGCGCCACGGACCCCGACACCCTTGCCGTACGGCTGCACGAGGCCCGCTTCCGTATGGAAGAGGGTGCCGTGACCGCCGCGCTGGCCGAATTCACCGAACTCGCCGACCAGGCGGCCGCCGAACTCGGCACGGAGCACGCGCTGGTGGTCGAGGCACGGAAGCACGCGGCTCTCTGCCTCGGCCTGGCCGGGGACGCCGTTGGCGCGCGGGACGCCTGCGCCGCGCTGGTCACGATGCTGGAGCGACGACTTGGCACCGGGCACCCCGAGCCGCTGAGCGTCCTCATCGATCTGGGCAGGTGGTCAGGCGAGGCGGGCGAGCCGCACGTGGCGGTCGAGACTCACCTCCGTGCGGTGGCGGGGCTGGAGTCCGCCGTCGGCCGCCTCCACCGGGACACCCTGATCGCCCGGCACAACCTGGCCTACTGGCGGGGCCTGGCGGGCGAACGTGAGCTCGCCGTCGAGGAGTTCACCGTCGCCGCTCAGGACGCCGAGCGCGCGCTCGGCGCCGGCCACCCGACCACCCTCACCTACCGCGTCAACCTCGCGTTCTGGCGCGGCCTCGCCGGCGACCCGGCCACGGCAATGACCGAACTGGCCGCGCTCCAGCCCACCATCGACCACGTGCTCGGCGCCGACCATCCGCGGGCCCTGCGAACCCGGCAACAGCGAGCCGAACTCCTGGAACTCTCCGGCGACCACGCCGCGACAGCCACCCTGCTCACCGACCTGCTGGCCGACATGACCCGTGTCCAGGGCAGCGACCACCCTCGCACGCGCGAGGTCGCGCAATCGCTGACCCGCTGCCGCGAACAGGCGACCGGGTGAAGTGAGCGGATCAAACGAACGGCGCAGAGCTGACCGGCACAAGCATGGGTGACGGCCCGCTGGCAGGGAACGCTGGAGGTCAACCCCTCCAGTCCCCCACCACCCGGAGGCCCCACATGCTGCGAGGCATCGACGTCAGCGGCTATCAGTCGTCCGCCTATGACACCGACGGTCTCTCCTTCGTCTTCATCAAGGCGACGGAGGGCCGCTCGTACGTCAACCCCAAGCTCAGCGCCCAGGTGAAGACGGCCCGCGACGCCGGCTGCGTCGTCGGCTTCTACCACTTCCTGTGGCCCGGCAACATCACGGCCCAGGCCGAGTACTTCCTCAGCAAGGCCCCGGAGAAGGCGGGCGACCTGCTCGTCGTCGACTGGGAGACGACCGGCGACGGCACCCACGCCAGCAACGCGGACAAGGACCGCTTCATCCACAAGGTGAAGGAACTCCGGCCGAACCACCGGACCCTGCTCTACTGCAACCGAAATTTCTGGCTGAACATCGACACCACCTCGTACGCGGGGGACGGCCTGTGGATCGCCGACTATGTGTCGGCGGGCAAGCCCCGCATCGAGGCGAAGTGGCGCTTCCACCAGTACACCGACGAGCCCCTGGACAAGGACGTCGCCGACTTCAGCAGCAAGGCGGCGCTACGGACGTGGGCCAAGGCCGACTGACCGCCCCCCCGACGGCCCTCCCCGCCGCACGCCAAGTGACGTCAGGCGCGGAAGCCCTCCGAACGCTCCGGAGACGCCTCCGCGAGGGCCGTCGTCACCGCTGCGGCGCCCTCCGCGAGGCCGTACACGGGGGTGCCGGGCTGCTGGCGCCAGGAGTCGTCGAGGCTGCCGGCGTCCACGGTGTCGAAGCCGAGCTCGTCGATGAGGGCGCGGACGACCCGCTTGGCGGTCTCGTCGTCGCCGGCGACCGGGAGGGCGATGCGGTCGGCGGCACCCGCCGGGCGGGGGCGGTCCAGAAGGTTCTGGGCGTAGATGCCGTTGAAGGCCTTGATGACGGGGTGGCCGATCTGCTGTGCCGTCCAGCGGCTCTCGGTGAGGCCGTCGTCCTCGATGGCGGCGATCTTGCCGTCGCGCTGCTGCGGGTAGTAGTTGCCGGTATCGATGACGGTGACCCCGTCCGCCGCCTTGTCGAGCAGCCCGGACGGCAGGTCCGGCACCGCCTTCAAGGGGATCGTGATCACGACGACCTCGGCTCCGCGCGCCGCGTCCTCGGCCTTGACGGGTGTCGCGCCGGTCTCCTCCGCCAGGGCGGCGAGGGTCTCCGGACCGCGGGAGTTCGCGACGGAGACGTCGTGGCCGAGGGTGGTGAGACGCCGGGTGAGGTTGCCGCCGATGTTGCCCGCGCCGATGATGCCGATCTTCATGAGACAGACCCTTCTGGGGTGGATGCTCCTGACGTAGATCATCAACCCCGGGCGACGGACCTGCTATTCCACCGGTTACGGCGAACGAGTGACCCGGGTCGGCAGCCCATGCCGAAGGGGCGCCCCCGCAGCACGGCGGCGCCCCTTCGGCATGGCTCACTTGTTGAGGTGGGCCCAGAACTCCTCGAACGACAGAAGCTTGTCGCCGTTGAGGTCGCGGCTGGCGATCACGGCCGCCGCGACCGTCTCGGTGACGTTCCAGTCCCCGCCCTGGGCGAGAGCGGTCTTGAACTCGGCGGCCGTGATGAACCCGTCCCCGTCCGTGTCGATCCGCTCGAAATGCTTGCGTGCTTCCTCGATGTCCGCCACCGGATCCGCCCCTTCGTAGTGCATTACTGCCTCGTTAACGGAGGTCAGATTATCGGGCGAGGCAAGCGCGGAGTGCGGCGACCACCCAGGCGAACTCCTCGCGGTGCGCGGCGAGGGGTGACTGGCCCTTCACGGCGATCAGCAGCTCGCGGTAGCGGGCGACCTGATCGTTGGCGGGCGCCGCAAGGCGCTCCAGTACGTCGGCGGGGTCGGCGTCGCCGAGCAGCTCCCGCAGAATCCGCTCGGCCTCCGGCGACTCCGGCTCGACCCCCCGCCCGCGGGCTTCCGCCGCGAGCTGGACGAGCCGTTGGGCGAACCACAAGGACGCACCGACCGGGGTGTCGCGACCGCGGTCGGCCGCGTTGAACTCGGCCACCTTCCGCATCTGCGCCCGGAAGCCGGGTTCCTGCAGCAGTTCGGCCAGCTCCACCCACGCGTCCACCTGCTCGGGGGTCGGCTCCTGGGGCAGGTCCACGGCGGCGTTCAGCATCCGCTCGCGGATCACCGGATCCGCGGTGTCGAGCCCGTGGAACATCTCGCCCACGAACTCCTCGATGATCCGCCTCCGTTCGGCGGCCGACAGCCGCGCCAGCTTGTTCATCAGTGTCATCTCCTCTGCGGTCGAACCACGTCGCGCCACGGTCGACAGCACCGCCCGGGTCACCTTCAGGGAACCGATCTGCGCGTCCAGTGCGGCGACATGCGCGGCCGCGACCTCCGCGACCGTGGTCTCACCCGCCAGGACACGTCGTACGTCATTCAGTCCGAGGCCCAACTCCCGCAACGTAACGATGAGTTGGAGGCGTGCCACGGACGCCGCGTCGTACAGCCGGTAGCCACCCGCCGAACGGGCCACCGGAGGCAGCGCACCCTCGTCGGACCAGTAGCGGATGGTGCGCACCGACAGGCCCGCGCTCCGGGCGAGCTCTCCGATGGTGAACAGTCCGGTGCCGTCTTCGATCATGTCTGGGAGTCTGGGCCTTCCAGTGGGTGGAGACTCAAGCGAGGGAACGGGGCGTCATGGCTGACACTCTGCGGGACATTCTGGACGCGGCGGCGCGGGACGTCTTCCCGCCTGCCGACGGCGGCACGACCGTCGTACGCCAGCACTCCCACCGTGACGCCGGGGTCCTCGCCTTCACCGCGCACTCCGTCGTCTTCACCGACGAGGACGAGGAGTGGGTGCGCGAAACCCTGGACCGGATCGACTGCGACGCGCTCGCCGCGACGATGAATCCGCGGTTCCTCGCCGCGTTCATGGATCACACGGCGCGCTCGAACGACACGATCGACCTGCTCGCCGTGGCCGCGCCGCTCCCGGGGAAGCCACCGTTCACGCTGACCGAGATCGGCGATCCCGAGCACCACCGGGTCGCACGCGCGCTCAAGCATCGCGACGAGGTACGGGTGTGGGCCGCCGACGGTGGTGTGCTCATCCTGGGGCGTGGGGTCGCCGGGCGGCTGGAGGCCGCGGTGGAGGTGGACGATGCCGTACGGCATCGGGGGCTGGGGCGTGCGCTGGCCGCGGCGGCGCGGCAGCTGAGCGGGGGCGAGCCGGTGTGGGCCCAGTTGTCGCCGGGGAACGCCCGTAGTCTGCGGGCGTTCCAGGCGGCCGGTTACGTTCCGGTGGGCGCCGAGGCGCTGCTCACCGCGCACTGAGCCCACGTACAACTGCCGTTCGGTCAGCGGAAGATACCGGTGTGGCCGAGTGAGTAGCGGCCCGGCTGCGGGTACACGGCGAGGCCGTGCGGGCCGCTGCCGACCGGGATGCGGGCGAGCTGGACGCCGGTGCGGGTGTCGATGGCGTACACCTCCGCGTTGTAACGCCCGGACAGCCACAGGACCTTGCCGTCGGCCGAGACGCCGCCCATGTCGGGGCTGCCGCCGTCGGGCAGGTGCCACTTCTTGGTCAGCTTGTTCTGGGTGAAGTCGAAGACGGAGACGGAGCCCTCGCCGCGGTTGGAGATGTACATCTCGTGCGAGTCGCGGCTGACGTACAGACCGTGGCAGCCCTTGCCGGTGGGGAGGAGGGTGGGCTGGGTGAACTTGTCGCCGTCCAGGACCCATACGCCGTCGGCATCATGTCGGCGACGTAGAACTTCTTGCCGTCGGGGGAGACCTTGACGTCCTGCGGCATGGCGCCTTCGAACGGGAGCTTCTGCTGCCCGATCACCTTCATCTTCTCGGTGTCGACCTTGAGCAGTTCGCCGCTGAACTCGCAGGAGACGATGAAGTAGCGGCCGTCGGCCGAGAAGTCGGCGTGGTTGACGCCGTAGCAGCTGACCGGTTCGGTCTTGACGCGCTTCATGGTGTGCGCGTCGCGGAAGACCAGTTCGCGGTCGAGGGAGGCCATGACGATGGAGTACTTGCCGTTGGGCGTGAAGTAGAGGTTGTACGGGTCGTGCACCTCGACTTCCTTGCCGACCTTCCCCGTCCTCGGGTCGATGGGGGTGAGCGTGTGGCCGCGGTTGTTGTTGACCCAGAGTGTCTTCATGTCCCAGGAGGGGACGACGTGTTGGGGCTGGCGGCCGACGTGGAGGGTGTCGATGACCTTGTACGTCTTGGGGTCGATGACCGAGACCGTGTTGGACTCGGTGTTGGGGACGTAGACGCGGGACGGGAAGTCCTTGACCGCCGGGGAGAGCTTGCCCGGGCGGTCGGCCGCGTAGACGTCCGTCGGGTCGAGCACCGGCGGCATGCCGGGCAGGCCCTGGGCGGCCGGCGGCTTCTTGGGCAGGGCCGGTTCGGCGGCACCCTTGGTGCCGAGGGCTTCGTTCGCGTGGTTCCTGGAGTCGGTGCCGCAGGCGGCGAGGGCGGCCAGGGCCGCCGCCGCGACCAGGGCGCGCTTCGTAAGGTTCCGGTGCATCAGCTCAGCAGCTCCGTGGTGGTGACCGCGCGCAGGCCGCGGCGGTTCAGGTCTTCCAGGACGGCGGGCAGCGCGGCGACGGTGTCCGCGTACCCGAAGTGCAGGCTCACCACGGATCCGTTGCGGACCTCGCCGGTGATCTTGCGAGTGACGGCGGGGGCGCCCGGCGAGGTGAAGTCGAGCGAGTCGACGTCGTAGGAGAGGACGTGCGGGTAGCCCGCGCCGTGGGCGAGGCTTTCGACGAGCGGGGAGGCGTGGGCGGTGCGGGACGGTCTGAACCAGGTGCCGATGGAGCCGGTCAGCCGGCGCAGCCGCTGCGCGCAGCCCCGGATCTCGGCGTCCGCCTCCGCCTCGGACATCGCGTTGATGTCGAGGTGCCGCAGGGTGTGGTTGCCGAGGTCGTGGCCGCCGTCGAGGATGCGGCGGGCCAGGTCCGGGTGCTCGTCGAGCCAGCTCCCCACGGCGAGCACGGTGACGTGGGCGCCGCCCTTCTCGGCCTCGTCGAGGACCGCCCTGGCGATGGCGGGGTCGCCCTGGCCGTGGAAGGTGAGGGCGACTTGGGGGTGAGTGCGGGGGCCGTGGACGATCTCCACGGGCTGGTCCGGGAAGCGGCGGGGTGCGGGAGCGGCCGCAGGTGCGCTGCGGGCGGGGGCGGCCGGGGGTGCGCTACGGGTACGGGCGACCGGGTGCGCGACGGCCCCGGTCGCGGAACACCCGGCGGCGAGTGTCCCGGCCCCGACCGTCCCGGCCGCGAGCGCGATGCCCGAACGCAACACCACCCGCCGGTCGGGCGCCGCGCGTGCGGAGCTTGCTTCCGGAGGCTGCTGTGGGAGGTGATCGGGCGTGGTCACCCGCACCATTTAAGGCGAATTGCAGGGAAAAGATGTGATTACGCCTATTGGGGGGCGGGTCGCAAAGTGGGACATGGGAGGCGTGCGGGGCGCGAGGGGCCTTTGGATCAGTCACCCACGTCTGCGATAGTCGGCGGTGCGACCTCCACCCATTGACCCGGGCCATGGTTGTCGCCGGTATCGCGGTTCACACCCCTGTTCGTTCCGCGACGCCCCGGAAGCCCCGGTCGCCGAGCGGCCGGGGTTTCCGCACAGCCGGGACGGGGCGGGATCAGCGGTCGGCGACACGCATTTCGAACCAGGTGGTCTTGCCGCGGGGCAAGAGGTCGACGCCCCAGCGGTCGGAGAGCTTGTCGACGAGGAAGAGGCCGCGGCCGCTCAGGTCCATTTCGTGGACCGGCATCAGACAGGGAAGGCCGCGGGAGGGGTCGCGGACCTCGATACGGATCCACCCCCGGCGGCGGCGCATGCGGAGCCCGAAGACGCGGGCGCCGGTGTGCCGTACGGCGTTGCCGACGAGTTCGGAGACCAGTAACACGGCGTCTTCCGTCATCTTCGGCGAGAGTCCCCAGTGCCGCAGGACGACGACCTGCGTGAGCCGCCGTGCGGTGGCCGCGGACTCCGGGCGGGACGGCAGCGGCACCTCCGCCTCTACCGGATTGCCGAACAACTCGACCGCCTTGAGCGCCTGTTCGTCCTCGACCGCAGGCGTCCAGCGCGCCGCGGTCGCACTCCCGTGCCGCCGCGGCGGTTCGATACCTTCCAGCCCCGCCATGCCCCCATCATGGCCGCCCAGAGCCCCCTTCGGGGCCGTTCCGAAGGAATACGCCCCCCGGAACCTCCCATTCCGCGACGGCCGATCGGCATATGCCGCAGGCAGTTCGGACCTCACGACAGCCCATCTGACCTGCCAGGACTGCCTACTTGAAGGCAATGTCCGATCTCCCCCGGCAAGGCAGCCTTAAGGTTGCCTTAAGGCTCACATAAACCAGCCCTTCGGGGGACACCGGGTAAGACATCCCGTCAACTGCAAGTGGATCAGCGGAACTTGTGGTGCCAGTTTGCCGGACTCCCGGCGGACGATCCAGCTGACTCACGGCAGACGATCCAGCTGACTCTCGGCGGACGATCTAGCGGAACTTCGCCTTCCCCGGCCCGTCCTCCACGAAGCTCCGCATCCCCCGCTCCCGGTCCTCCGTCGCGAACAGCCCGGCGAACCAATTGCGTTCGATCGCGAGCCCGGTCTCGAGGTCGGTCTCAAGACCCGCGTCGATGGACTCCTTCGCGGCACGCAGCGCGATGGCGGGCCCCTGCGCCAGCCGCGCGGCCCACGCGTGCGCCTGGGCGTACACCTCGTCGGCGGGGACCACCCGGTCCACCAGGCCCAGCGACAGCGCCTCGTCGGCCTTCACCATCCGCCCGGTGAAGATCAGGTCCTTCGCCCGCGACGGGCCGATCAGCCGGGAGAGCCGCTGGGTGCCGCCGGCGCCGGGGATCACGCCGAGCAGGATCTCCGGCTGCCCGAGCTTCGCGTTCTCGCCGGCGATGCGGTAGTCCGCACACAGCGCCAACTCGCAGCCCCCGCCGAGCGCGTACCCGGTGACCGCCGCGACGACCGGCTTGGGGATACGGGCGACGGCGGTGAAGGAGTCCTGAAGGGCCCGGGACCGTACGACCATGGCCGCGTGGTCCATGGCCTGCATCTCCTTGATGTCCGCGCCCGCCGCGAACACCTTCTCCCCGCCGTACAGCACCACCGCGCGCACGTCGTCCCGGGCCGTGACCTCCTCGGCGAGCTCCTTGAGCCGGTCCTGTGTGGCGACGTCCAGCGCGTTCATCGGCGGACGGGCGAGACGGATGGTGCCGACGCCCTCGGCAACTTCAAGATGCACAGTCATGGGAGCAGGTTAGTAGCCGTTAACGCCAACGGGCCCGGTGTGCTCAGTCACAGCACACCGGGCCCGTACAAGCCGAAGGCTCAGGCCTTCCACTTCTCCCAGGACATGTTCCAGCCGTTGAGGCCGTTGTCCGGGTCGACGATCCTGTCGTTGGAGTTCTTCACGACCACCACGTCACCGGTCATCGACTGGTTGAAGAACCAGGCCGCGGCCACCTGGCCGTCGTAGCCACCGCGGACGTCCTTCAGACCGATGCAGCCGTGGCTGGCGTTGTAGTTGCCGAAGGCGTCGCCGCCCCAGTAGTTGCCGTGGATGAAGGTGCCGGAGGTGGTCAGACGCTGGGCGTGCGGTACGTCCTTGATGTCGTACTCTCCGCCGTAGCCGACCGTCTCACCGTTCATACGGGTCACCGTGAGGCGCTCGGTGATGACCATCTGGCCGTTCCAGGTGTCGTAGCCGGGCTTGCCCGTGGTCACCGGGATGGTCTTGATGGTCTTGCCGTCCCGCTTGACCGTCATCGTCTTGGTCTTGACGTCGACGGTGGAGACCTGGCTGCGGCCGATCGTGAAGGACACGGTCTTGGCCTGCTCGCCGTAGACACCGGGCCGCCCCTCGACGCCGTCGAGGTTGAGCGTGACCGTCACCTTCGTACCGGCCTTCCAGTACTCCTCGGGACGGAAGTCGAGGCGGTCGTTGCCGAACCAGTGGCCTTCCACGTCGACCGCCGGCTCGGTCTTGACGGTGATCGCCTTCTCGACGTCCTCCGGGTGCGTGATGCCCCGGGTGAAGTTGACCGAGAAGGGCATTCCCACGCCGACCTTGGAACCGTCCTCGGGCGTGAAGATGCCGACGAAGGTGTTCTTCGGGGTCAGCGTGGTGAACGCGGACTCCTCGGCGGACTCACGGCCGCCGGAGTCCTCGGCCACCGCGTGGACCTTGTACTTGGTGGCCGACGCGAGGTGCGTCGAGGGCGTCCAGGTGGTGCCCCCGCCCGTTATCTCACCGTCGACGTCGTTGCCCTTGGTGTCCTCGACGGTGACCTCGGTCAGCTTGCCCTTGGCCGCGGTCACCTTGAGGGCGCCGCTGGTGGCCACGGAGCCCGCACCGTCCTTCGGGGCGATGGTCACAACAGCCTGCGACACCTTGGTGTCCGCCGTCCCCGAACTCCCGGTGCTCTTGCCCTTGCCGTCCCCGGACCCGGAGTCCGAGTCCCCTCCCCCGCCGCACGCGGTCACGGCGAGCAACAGCACCACCGGCAGCAGTGCCAGGATCCCCTTGCGTCTCTGTGTCCGCGGTCCAACCGACGGCCCCGATATCGGTCGCCCGTTCACGTTCGTTCTCCCCTCGCACGGCCTGGTCAGGCCCGCACCCCAGCGCGTCCCACGCGCGTATCGCGCTAATTAATCACACAGCCAGAAGCGATGGCTCCCCAGGACTGTCACCATTCAGTCCCAACTTGGGCCGTGTGGGGGGCGAGCCGGGGTCACCGCGCGCGTATCCCTTTGTCGTCCTACTTCACCGCGCCGCCCGCTTTCCACTGCTTCCAGTTCAAGTTCCACCCGCCGAGCCCGTTGTCGGGAGCGACCTGTTTGTCCTTGCTGTTGACGACCTCGACGACGTCACCGATGAGGCTGCGGTCGAAGAACCAGCCCGCCGGGGTGCCCGAGCTGCCGCCCTTCACGTCCTTCAGACCCACGCAGCCGTGGCTGACATTGGTGTTGCCGAAGACGCCGGGTGCCCAGTAATTGCCGTGCAGGAAGGTCCCGGAGTCGGTGAGGCGCATCGCGTGGGGGACATCCGGGATGTCGTACTCGCCCTTGCCGTTGGCCTTCTTGAAGCCGACCGTGGCGCCGTTCATCCGGGTCACCTCGAGCATCTCGGTGACCACCATCTTCCCGTTGTACGTCGTGCTCTTGGGGGCGCCCGCGGTGATCGGCACGGTGGCGAGGAGCTCGCCGTCGCGGCGTACGTCCATGGTGTGACCGGCTGCGTCGACCAGGCTGACCTGGCTGCGGCCGACCGTGAACGAGAAGGTCTTGTACTGCAGCCCGTACACGCCCGGGGCCGCCTCGACGTCCCGCAGCCCCAGGTCGACCGTGACCTCCGTGCCCGGCTTCCAGTACTTCTCGGGCCGGAAGTCCAGGCGGTCCTTGCCGAACCAGTGCGGACGGATCTCCACCGCGGGCTTCGCGCTCACCTGGATCGCGCGCTCGACGGCGGCCCGGTTCTCGATCTCCCGGTTGAACTCCAGGGAGATGATCATTCCGGTGCCGACGGTGGAGCGGTTCTCCGGGGTGACGTATCCGATGAACCGCTCGTCGGGGACGTACGTCGTGAACGTCGTGTGCCGGGCCGAGCGCCGCCCGTACCCGTCGACGGCCACCACATCGACGGTGTACCTGGCGGCGAGCGCGAGCCCCTCGTCGTGGGGCCGCCAGCGCAGTCCGTCCTCGGAGATGCGGCCCGGCACCGAAGCCTCCTGCGCGTCCTGCTCCTTGACGACCCGCACGGACTCCAGGCGCCCGCTGGGCACCCGTACCTGGAGCGACTCGTCCGGGCGTACGGCCTTGCTGTTGTCGTCGGGCGAGACGCGGATGACGTCCTCGGGCGAGGGCGGTTTGCCGAGTACCTCGTCCATTGGGTTCGACGTGCAGCCGGAGGCTCCCGCGAGCAGTCCGGCCCAGGTCAGTGCGGCGGCCAGCGCGGCCCCTGCGCGCCGCGCGCGTGTCTGTACGTGCTTCACAGGGGGCCCAACGACTGCGCCCCTCTGGGGAAACGTGAGTGCGAGCCAAGCGCTGGGCAGAACAGTGGGGAGAACGACGCGATGGGGGGACGGTGGCCGGGACGCCACACACCCCATTTTGGCTGCGTTCCATCGAGCCGCGGGAGGCTGAACGGTGTCGAGCGCACCCGAGCAGGAGGCAGTACAGGAGGGGCATGCCACGGGCGGCGTACTGCCCGCGCAGCCCGCCCCCCTGCTGAACGGCGCGGCGCGGGCGGCGCCCGCCGTGTCCGTGTGGCCCGGCGCCGCGACCCCATTGGGCGCGCGCTTCCGCGTCGGCCCCGACGGCGTCACGGGCACCAACTTCGCGCTGTGGGCGGGCGGCGCGGAGGCCGTCGAGCTGTGCCTCTTCGACGAGGAGGGCGCCGAGATCCGGGTTCCGCTGACCGAGCTCACCCACGAGATCTGGCACGGCTTCGTGCCCGGAGTGCTCCCCGGCCGCCGCTACGGCTTTCGTGTGCACGGCCGCTGGGACCCCTGGACCGGCGCCCGCTGGAACCCGGCGAAGCTGCTCCTGGACCCGTACGCCCGCGCCGTGGACGGCGACTTCAGCCTGCCGCCCGAGGTGTACGGGCATGTCCGCGACTGGCCCCAGCAGCAGGTCGCGGACACCGTGCGCGACGAGCGGGACTCCGCGCCGTACGTCCCCAAGGGCGTCGTCGTCCATGACGACGAGGACTGGTCGGACGACCACCGCCCGAAGACCCCGTGGGCGGACTCGGTGATCTACGAACTGCATGTGCGCGGGTTCACCCGGCTGCACCCCGGGATTCCGGAGGAACTCCGCGGCACATACGCCGGGCTTGCACACCCCGCCGCCATCGACCACCTGGTGAAGCTGGGGGTGACGGCCGTGGAACTGCTGCCGGTGCACCAGTTCGCGCACGAGGACCATCTGCTGCGGAAAGGCCTCAAGAACTACTGGGGCTACAACTCGATCGGCTATTTCGCACCGCACGCCGGTTACGCCGCTTTCGGAACCACCGGTCAGCAGGTCGGCGAATTCAAAAGGATGGTACGGGCGCTGCACGCCGCCGGTATCGAGGTGATCCTCGATGTCGTCTACAACCACACGGCGGAAGCGGGCGAGTTGGGGCCCATGCTGTCGCTGCGCGGTATCGACAACCGCGGGTATTACCGGCTTCAGTCCGATGCGCGGCGCTACACGGACTACACGGGGTGCGGCAACACCCTGCATGTGGTGCAGCCGCATGTGCTGCGGCTGATCACGGACTCGCTGCGGTACTGGGTGCAGGAGATGGGGGTCGACGGCTTTCGGTTCGATCTGGCCGCGGCGCTCGCACGGTCCATGCACGACGTCGACATGCTGTCGCCGTTCCTGGCGGTCATCGCGCAGGATCCGGTGCTGCGGCGGGTGAAGCTGATCGCGGAGCCCTGGGATGTGGGTTCCGGCGGATATCAGGTGGGCGCTTTCCCACCCCTGTGGACGGAATGGAACGACCGTTATCGCAACGCTGTAAGGGATTTCTGGCGGGGGGCGCTGCCCGATGTGCGGGATCTAGGATATCGGCTTTCGGGATCGAGTGATCTTTACGCCTGGGGCGGGCGGCGACCGTACGCCTCGGTGAATTTCGTCACCGCGCACGACGGATTCACGCTGCGGGACCTCGTCTCGTACGAGCGCAAGCACAACGAGGCGAACGGCGAAGGGAACCGGGACGGTACGGACGACAACCGCGCCTGGAACTGCGGG
The DNA here is from genome assembly GCF_040683495.1 of Streptomyces sp. NPDC093544. NCBI lineage: Bacteria > Bacillati > Actinomycetota > Actinomycetes > Kitasatosporales > Streptomycetaceae > Streptomyces > Streptomyces sp. NPDC093544. The sequence goes on from NZ_JBFBEA010000003.1 coordinate 390,285, forward strand.
GTGGAGGGAGAGACGGACGACGAGCGGGTGCGGGCCCTGCGGCGACGGCAGTTGCGGAACCTGCTGACGAGCCTGCTGCTGTCGACCGGGGTCCCGATGTTGGTCGCCGGCGACGAGTTCGGGCGGACCCAGCGAGGGAGCAACAACGCGTACTGCCAGGACAACGAGGTCAGCTGGGTCGACTGGTCGAATCTCGACGACCCCGGCTGGAGGGCGCTGTTCGAGCTGACGTCACGGCTGATCGCGTTGCGGCACGAGCATCCTGTGCTGCGGCGACGGGCGTTCTTCTCCGGGCGGGCGCATTCCGTGGACGGCTTGCGCGACCTGGCGTGGTTCACCGCGCGGGGCACGGAGATGACGGAGCGGGACTGGTACGCGCCCGCCGCGACGCTGGGCATGTATCTGTCCGGGCGTGACATCCCCGGACGGGACGCGCGCGGGGCGCCCGTCGTGGACGACAGCTTCCTCGCCGTGCTGCACGCCGGGGACCGGCCGGTGAGTTTCGTCCTCCCCGGGCCGCCTTGGGCCTCGCGGTACGAAGTGGTGGTCGACACGTCGAGGGAGGAGCAGGCGGAGGCCCCCGGGGTGGTGCATCGGGCGGGGGCGGGGATCACTGTGCCGGCTCGGGCGGTGCTGTTGCTACGGGTGGTGGGGTGAGCGGCCCCGGCGCCCCTGTTCCCGGAAGCCGGCCCGGTCGCGCTAGCCGAGGATCCCCCGGTCGTACGCCACCGCCACCGCCGCTGCCCGGTCCTTGACGCCGAGCTTGGCGTACAGGTGGGTGAGGTGGGTCTTCACCGTGGCCTCGCTGATGAACAGGACTCGGGCGATCTCGCGGTTGGACGTGCCCTTGGCGACCAGGGCCAGCACTTCGCGCTCGCGCGCGGAAAGCGGCTCATTGCCGGGCGTCTTGGGAGCACGGACCGCGGAAACCAGGCGGGAGGCCACCGCCGGGGAGAGAACGGTGCGGCCCTGCGCCGCCCCGCGAACGGCGGTGAAGAGTTCGTCGCGCGGCGCGTCCTTCAGCAGATAGCCCGTCGCGCCCGCCTCGATCGCCGGGAGGGTGTCGGAGTCGGTGTCGTACGTGGTCAGGACGAGGACCTTGGCGCGGGCGCCGGTGCGGGTGAGACGGGCGATCGCCTCGACACCGCCGCCGCCCGGCATACGCAGGTCCATCAGGATCACGTCGGGGTCGAGGGAGGCGGCCAGTTCGAGTGCCTCGACCCCGTTGGAGGCCTCGCCGAGCACGGTGAACCCGGGTGCCGACTCGAACATGCCGCGCAGGCCGTCCCGTACGACGGGGTGGTCGTCGACGATCAGCAGGGAGATCGGTGCGTCATGGGTCGGTGCGTCATGGGTCATGGCGGACCAACGGTACGCGAGCCGACAGGGCGGTGCCGTGGCCCGGCTCCGACTCGACGGTGAGGTGGCCCGCGATGCGTTCGGCGCGGACGCGCATGCCGTCGAGGCCGAAGCCGCCGGTTCCGGTGCGCTCCCGGACGGCGAGGGGGTCGAAGCCGCCGCCGTCGTCGCGGATGTCGAGGATGACCTCGTCGCCCAGAAAGGTCAGGGTGACGCCGGCGCGGGTGGCGCGGGCGTGCCGGGCGGTGTTGGACAGGGCTTCCTGGGCGATACGCAGGAGGGTCGCCGAGACCTCGTCGTGGAGTTGTTCGGCCGGTCCTGTGACGGTGAACTCGGCGCGTACGCCGGTGCGTTCGCCCCATTCGGCGACCGTGTTCTTCAGAGCTTCGGGCAGTCCGTCGTTCTCCAGCGCCACGGGGGCGAGGTTCTGCACGGAGCGGCGGGCCTCGCCCAGGCTGTGGCGGGCCAGGCCGGCGGCGCGGTCGAGGTGGGTGCGGGCGATGTCCAGGTCGGGGGCGTTCGCGACGACCTGAAGCTGGGCGATGATGCCGGTCAGGCCCTGCGCGATGGTGTCGTGGATCTCGGCGGCCAGCCGCCGGCGTTCGTCGGCGACCCCGGCCTCCCTTGCCTGGACGAGGAGTTGGGCGTGCAGGGCGGCGTTCTCGTCGTGGGCCTGTTGCAGGGCGGTGTTGGTGCGTTCGAGTTCGGAGATGGTCTCGGCCCGCTGGTGGGAGCGCTGCTCCTCCTGCTCGGTGAGATGGGCGACCACCGTCTGCAGGGCGGAGTTGGCGACCAGGAGCCCGGCGAACCCGATCCACTGGGCCACGCTCTTCGGCGGCAGGCCGCCGGACTGCGAGCCGGCCACGGTGATCGCGCTGGCGAACAGCCCGAGCCGCCGCCACATGCCCGGGATCAGCTCGTCGGCGTCCATGTAGCCGGTGGCGGCGTAGAACGCGAAGAACGGGTTGATCCAGGCGAGCGCGAAGGCGATCACCCAGCGGACGACGTAGTACGCCGTCCCGGCCCGGGACGGGATCCGGCCATGCCCGGCCCTGCGGGAGCGGGTGCCGTTCCACCACAGCTGGAGCACGATCGCGGCGAGGACCAGGCCCCCGGCCGCGTACCACTCGCCGGGGGCACTCATCAGTTCGCTGCTGACGGCTGCGAGGAGGGCACCGATGCCGAGCAGCCCGTACGGCCCCCAGGTGTGCACCTGCTCCCAGCGCCGCTCGATCTGCGTGTCCGCCGCGGTCATGCCCCCAGTCTGCACCGGGTCGCCTACTCCCATCGGAACCAGCGCGAGGCGGCAGCCGTCAGCAGAACCGTCCAGGCGGCGAGCACGCCCAGATGGGCCCACCCCGGCCAGTCCCCCGCCGCGGCCTCGTTCAGAGCCTGGGCCGCCGCGCCGAACGGCGTGTAGCCGACGACCTTGGCCAGCGCGTCGGGCATGGCCTGCACCGGCAGCCACACTCCTGCGCAGAACATCGCGGGGAAGAACACGGCCGACCCGATCGCGCCCGCGATCTTCGTGGTCCGGGACACGGCGGAGATCACCGCGCCCAGCGCGAGAGCCACCAGGACGGCCAGGACCAGGGCCAGGGCGTATCCGAAGGGCTGCCCGGGCAGCTTGACGTCGAAGGCGAGCCGGCCGGCCGCGAGGGCGAGCAGCGCCGACACCAGGGCCGCACCGCCGTACACCAGCATCTGTGCGGACAGCAGGGCGACGGGCCGGAGCGGTGTGGTGGACATCCGGCGCAGGATGCCCCGCTCGCGATAGCCGGTGAGGGTCTGCGGCATCGCCTGCAGGCCGCCGACAACCAGGCCGAGCAGCACGGCCACCGGGACGTAGGCGTCGATCCCGCGCAGGCCGTCGAAGGACGGGTCGGGGTCGCGGAAGGACGGGATGGAACCGAGGATCACCAGCAGGAGGACGGGGAACAGCAGGATCCAGAAGAGGCTGCCCGGTTCGCGCCCCAGGAGGCGGATCTCGGCCTTCAGGACAGCGGTGTTCACGAGGGCGGTGTTTCCGACGGCGGTGCTCATGCCGCTGCCTCCTTCTTGGAGTCCTGCTGGGCGACCTGCGTGGCGTCTGTCGCCGAGTCCGTCGCCGAGTCCTTCGTGAGGTCGAGGAAGGCGTCGTCCAGCGTGGCTTCGGTGACGCGGAGTTGGTGGGCCGTGATGTGGTGCCGGGCCAGGAGTGTGATGACGGCGTTGACGGTCTCGTCGGTGCCGGAGAGCGTGACACGGTCGTCCTTGTACTCGACCGACGCGAGCGCGGACAGCGCGTTCAGGTCACGGTCGTCCAGCGGCCGGGACGGCGTGAAGCTGATGACGGTGGCGCCGGCCGAGCGCCGGATCAGGCCGGCCGGGGTGTCCAGGGCGGCCACCCGCCCCTTGTCGATCACGGCGATCCGGTCGCACAGGCGTTGCGCCTCCTCCATGAAATGGGTGACAAGAAGGACGGTGACGCCGTTCGCTCGGATGTCCTCGATGAGTTCCCAGGTGTCCCGGCGGGCGCGCGGGTCGAGGCCGGTGGTCAGCTCGTCCAGGACGACGATCCGGGGGTTGCCGATCAGCGCGAGCGCGATGAACAGCCGTTGTTTCTGGCCGCCGGAGAGCCTGCCGAACCGGGTGGTCAACTTGGGTGTCAGGCCGAGGCGTTCGGCGAGGGGCCGCCAGTCCTGAGGGTGGGAGTAGAAGGCGGCGTACAGCTCGAGTGCCTCACGGACGGTGAGCTTGTCCTGAAGCTCGCTCTGCTGGAGCTGGGCGCCGAGGACGCGGCGGGTGGCCTCGTGCTCGGTGACGGGGTCGAGGCCCGTCACGCGGACGCGGCCGGTGTCGGGGACACGCAGGCCCTCGACGCACTCGACGGTGGTGGTCTTGCCCGCGCCGTTCGGGCCTAGGATCCCGAAGATCTCGCCCTCCTCGACGGCGAAGGAGACCCCGTCGACCACGGGCCGGCCGCCGTAGGACTTACGCAGGTCGGTGACTTCGATGATGGTCATGGCACCAGGGTTCCGGCGAGAGAGCGTCCCGGGTATCGGCCAACGCGCTCGAAGGCGCATCAACCGATCGGTTGACAGCGTCCTACGACCCCTCGAACAGTGCAGGTCGTAAGACCAGCGACCGATCCTGGTACGGCCAAAACTCGGTGGGCTCTGTCAGTGCCGAACCGTAGGCTCGCCACTGATGTCCACAACAGATGCAGTGACCAAGGACCAGGCCGGGACCGAGGACCGTGCCAAGCCCCGTGACCGCGCCAAGACACATGACCGCGCCGACCGTTCGACCGTACGCAGTCTGCTGCGTCTGTGGCCGTACGTGCGGCCGGTGCGGGTGCGGCTGTTCACCGCGGCGTTCGTCGCCGTCCTCGCGTCCTGTATGGGGCTGCTGTTCCCCCTCATCATGAAGTGGATGGTGGACGGTCCCGTGGCCGACCACGACACGCGGGGTGTCTGGCTCGGGGCGCTGTATCTGCTGCTGCTCGGGATCGCCGAGGCCTGTCTGTTCGGGCTGCGGCGGTGGCTGGTGGCGCGGCCGCTGGCGGGTGTCGAGGCGGCGATGCGGGCGGATCTGTACCGGCATCTGCAGCGGCTGCCGGTCGCGTTCCACGACCGCTGGGCCTCCGGCCAGCTGCTGTCCCGGGGCACCACCGACCTGATGCTGCTGCGGATGTTCCTGGCCTTCCCGTTGACCTTCCTGCTGGTCAACTCCGTGACGATCCTTGCGGGCATGGCCATCATGCTGGCCCAGGAGTGGACGCTGGGGCTGGTACTGCTCGCTCCCGCCGGCCCGGTGATGATCGTCTGCTGGCTCTTCGAGCGGCGGTACTCGGAGGTGGCCAGGCGGTCGCAGGACCAGGTCGGTGACCTGACGACGGTCGTCGAGGAGAGCGTGCTCGGCATCCGCATCATCAAGGGCTTCGGGCGCCATCGCAGTCAGGCCCGCGCCTTCCGCGAGCTGTCCCGCACCCTGCGCGGCACGGAACTCGCCAAGGCCCGACTCCTCGCCTCCATCTGGGCCTTCATCGTCACCCTCCCCGAACTCGCCATCGGCGCCGCCCTCGTCCTCGGCACCGTCCAGGTCGCCGACGGCCACCTTTCCGCGGGCACGCTGGTGGCTTTCCTGTCCACCGCCCTCGCGCTGCGCTGGCCCGTCGACTCGATCGGCTTCCTCCTCGCCATGAGCCAGGAAGCGGCGACGGCCACGGAACGGTACTTCGAGGTGATGGACGAGGAGGCGGAGCTGGAAACCACCGCCGCAACCGTCCCCGCTGTGGGCATGCGTGCCGCTAGGGGCGGCTCCCGTCCCAACGAAAGCGGCACCCTGCACGCGCAGGCAAGCGCACCCACCCCGACCCCAGCACCCACCCCGGGTGCTGCTTCAGCAGGCACCGGCACCGGCACCGGCGGACTCCAGTTCCACAACGTCCGGTTCCGCTACCCCGACGCCCCCACCGACACCCCGCCCATCCTCGATCGCATAGACCTCCACATCCGCCCGGGCGAGAGCATGGCCCTGGTCGGTGCGACGGGTACCGGGAAGACGACCCTGACCGCCCTCGTCCCCCGCCTCCACGAGGTGACTTCGGGCAGGATCACGCTGGACGGCGAGGACATCGCCCAGATGCCCAGGACGACGCTGCGCGAACTCGTCGCGGTGGCCTTCGAGGAGCCCACCCTCTTCTCGGCGAGCGTCGGGGAGAACGTGCTCATGGGCACCGGGGACACCGCGGGAGCAGCGGAGTTGGACCGGGCGCTCGCCGTCGCGCAGGCGGAGTTCACGCACGCGCTGCCGCAGGGCACGGACACGCAGGTCGGCGAACAGGGCCTGAGCCTCTCCGGCGGGCAACGCCAGCGGCTCGCCCTGGCGAGAGCGGTCGTCGGCAGCCCCCGCTTCCTCGTCCTCGACGACCCCTTGTCGGCCCTGGACGTCCACACGGAGGCCGCGGTCGAGGCGGCACTGCGCCGCGTACTGGCGGAGACGACCGCGCTGATCGTGGCGCACCGCCCGTCCACGGTCCTGCTCGCGGACCGGGTCGCCCTGCTCTCCGGCGGCCGTATCACCGCGGTCGGCACCCACCACGAACTGCTGCGCACGAACGCCGAGTACGCCCACCTGATGTCAGGCACCGAGGAGGACGACCGATGACGGCGCCGACGACGACCGCGCCGGGCAAGGACAAGCGCAAGGAGAAGCGCAAGGACAAGGGGAGGCCCTCACAAGAGCCCCCGCAGTCCACGGACCCCTTCGACCGCGACACCCTCCCCACACCCCCGGGCGCGACGGCCACACTGCTGCGTTCCCTGCTCGCCCCGCTCAGAGCCCGCGTGGTCCTGACCTCCGTCCTGCTGCTGCTCCAGCAGGCCGCCGTCCAGGCGGGCCCGCTGCTCGTCGCGTACGCCATCGACCGTGCCGTACCGGCGTATCGGAGCAACGACAACGGCCCGCTGATCGCGGTGGCCGTCGTGTACCTGCTCTGCTCGCTGGCCTCCGGCGGGCTCCAGTACGCCTTCATCCTGGCCTCCGCCCGCGTCAACCAGGACGTGCTGCTCGACCTGCGCGGCCGTATCTTCCGGCACGCCCAGGCGCTCAGCATCGACTTCCACGAGCGCTACACCTCGGGCCGGCTGATCTCCCGTTCCACGACGGACGTCGAGTCGCTGCGCGAACTGCTCAGCGAGGGCCTGCAGGAGCTCGTCACGGTCATCCTGTCCTTCGTCTACATCGCGGCGATGCTGCTCTGGCTCGACCTGGGCCTGGGCGCGATGGCGGTGGCGTCCTTCGTGCCGCTGTATCTGCTGATCCGTCTCTACCAGCACCGCGTGGGCCGTATCTTCGCGATCCGTTCGACCGCGATCGCCGCCGTGATCGTGAAGTTCGCGGAGACGATGAACGGCATCCGCCCGGTGCGCGCGTTCCGCCGCGAGGCCACGAACGACGCGGAGTTCGGGACGCTCAACCGGCACCACGAGCGGACGAACGGCGACGCCATCCTGGAGATGGCCCGCTATGTCCTCGGCTCCCGTCTTGTCGCCAACACGGCGGTCGCGGGGATGGTGCTGTGGGGCGCGTACCGAGTGGCCTCGGGCTCCCTCGCCCTGGGTGTGCTGGCCGCGGCGGTGCTGTATCTGCGCCGGCTGTACGACCCGATCGACCGCCTGGGGATGTTCCTCAACTCCTACCAGTCCGCGGCGGCCTCGCTGGAGAAGATCGCGGGCCTGCTGGCCCAGGTCCCGTCCGTGCCGGAGCCGGCCGAGCCGAAGCAGCTGCCCGCCCTCGCGTCCGAACACCCGGGCCGCGAGGTCGTCTTCGACGGTGTCCGCTTCGCGTACCGCACCGGCGGGGAGATCCTGCCCACCTTCGACCTGACCCTCCCGGCCGGTCAGACGGTGGCGGTGGTCGGCTCGACGGGCGCGGGCAAGTCGACGCTCGCCAAGCTGCTGGCCCGCTTCTACGACCCCTCGGACGGCCGCGTCCTCCTGGACGGCGTCGACCTGCGCGAGCTGTCCGTGCCCGAACTGCGGCGCGGGGTGGTGATGGTGACGCAGGAGGCCTTCCTGTTCTCCGGCACGGTCGCCGAGAACATCGCCATCGGCCGCCCCGACGCGACCCGTGAGGACATCGAGCGCGCCGCGAAGGCGATCGGCGCCCACGACTTCATCAGCTCCCTGCCCGACGGCTATGACACGGACGTACGCAAACGGGGCGGCCGTATCTCCGCGGGCCAGCGCCAACTGGTCGCCTTCGCGCGGGCGTTGCTCGCCGACCCGGCGGTCCTCATCCTCGACGAGGCGACCAGCTCCCTGGACGTCCCGGGTGAACGCGCGGTCCAGCGAGCCATGTTGACGGTCCTGCGCGGCCGTACGGCGGTGGTCATCGCGCACCGGCTCTCCACGGTGGAGATCGCCGACCGGGTGCTGGTGATGGAGCAGGGGCATGTGGTCGAGGACGGCACACCGGACCGACTCGTCGCCGACACCGGCAGATTCGCGGATCTGCACCGGGCGTGGCGGGACAGTCTCGTATAGCGGGGACAGCCTCGTACAGCGCGTCAGAAGGCTTGGGTCGGAGAGTGGGAGCGGATGATCGACGCGTACGAGGATCCAGGCACGCCCGACCGGCGTAGCGGCGGCCGGTATCTGTGGTGGCTGTGCACCAGACAGCCGGGCCGGTCGCTGGCCGGGGCGCTGCTGGCGAGTGTCTGGATGGGGCTCCTCGCGCTGACGCCGTATCTGCTGTCGCGCGCGATCGACGACGGTCTGGAGCCCGGTGACCAGGTGGCGCTGCTGGGCTGGGCCGCGGCGCTGCTGGGGGCGGGGGTGTTCAACGCCCTGCTGGGCACCTTGCGGCACCGGACGATGACCAAGCTCCGGATGGACGCCAACTTCCGTACGGTCAAGGTCGTGGTGGGGCAGGCGACCCGGCTGGGTGGCGCGCTGTCGCGCCAGGTGGGGGCGGGGGAGGTCGTCACGATCGGTGTCGGCGACGTCCAGACGATCGCCGGGTCCCTGACCGTCGTCGGCCCCGGCGTGGCCGCGGTCCTCACCTACGGCGTCGTGGCCGCGCTGCTGCTGTCGGTCTCGGTCCAACTGTCCGTGGTGATCCTGCTCGGGGTGCCGGTGATCGCCGTGCTCTTCGGACCGATGCTGGGGTGGCTGCAGGGCGCGGAGACCGAGTACCGCGAGCGGCAGGGTGTGCTGACCGCCCGGATCGGCGACCTCGCGGGCGGCCTGCGTGTCCTCAACGGGCTCGGCGGCAAAGGGCTGTTCGCCGACTCCTTCCGCCGCGACTCGCAGCAGCTGCGGGCGCAGGGGTACCGGGTCGGGGCGGTGACCAGCTGGATCCAGGCGCTCGGCCTCGGGCTGCCGACGGTGTTCCTCGCCGTCGTGACCTGGCTGGCGGCCCGGCTGGCCGCTCAAGGGTCCATCACCATCGGCGAGTTGGTGTCCGTGTACGGCTATGTCGCGGTCCTGGTGATGCCGGTGGCGTTCTTCATCGAGTGCGGCTATCAGATCAGCCGGGGGCTGGTGGCCGCCCGGCGGGTCGTACGGTTCCTGGCGCTGGAGCCGCTGGCCACCGGCGACGGCACCCGGGACGCTCCGGCGGACCCGTCCATGCTCCGCGATCCGGAGTCGGGCGTCCAGCTGGCGCCGGGGAAGCTGACGGCGCTGGTCGGCGCCCGCCCCGGGGACTCGGCCGCCGTGGTCGACCGGCTCGGCCGGTACGCGGAGTCGGCGGCGACCTGGGGCGGCGTACGCCTCGACGAGATCCCCCTGTCGCAGGTGCGGGCGCGGATCCTGGTCGCGGACAACGAGGCCGACCTGTTCGCGGGCACCCTGCGCGAGCTGGTCTCCGGCCGTCGTGACCAGGACGAGCGGGCCATCGCGCGGGCCGTGCACGCGGCCGTCGCGGACGACATCGTCCTCGGGCTGCCGGACGGGCTCGACTCGACGGTCGACGCGCAGGGCCGCAGTCTCTCCGGGGGCCAGCGACAGCGCGTACGACTGGTGCGGGCGCTCCTTGCCGATCCCGAGGTGCTGCTCGCGGTCGAACCCACCTCTGCTCTCGACGCCCACACCGAGGCGACCGTCGCCGCCCGGCTGCGGGCCGCGCGGCAGGGCCGTACGACGGTGGTGACCAGCACGTCACCGCTGCTGCTCGACCAGGTGGACACCGTGTCCTACCTGGTGGACGGGAAGGTCGCGGCCGTCGGCAGCCACCGTGAACTCCTTGCCGAGGAGCCGGGGTACCGGGCGCTGGTGGCCCGCGACGCCGACGCCGAGGATCTCGCGGCCCGCGAAGCCGACCTAGAAGACCTCGCGGCCCGCGACGTCGACGTCGACGTCGCGGATGAGGAGGCCGTGCGATGAGCGCGCATCTGCCCGTCGCCGAGCAGGCCCACGTGCGCCGGGCCTCGGTCCGGCTGGTCCGGGCGGACGGGCGTGCCTTCACCGTCGTACTCGCCCTCAACGCACTGGCCGCCGCTGCCGGTCTGGTCGGGCCGTGGCTGCTCGGCCGGATCATCGACGACGTGCGGGCCGGCGGCGGGGTCGCCGTCGTGGACCGGCTGGCGCTCGTCATCCTGGTCTGCGCGGTGGCGCAGTTGCTGCTGGCGCGGGCCGCCCGGTATGTGGGACACCGTTTCGGGGAGCGGACGCTGGCGCGGGTGCGCGAGGAGTTCGTCGAGCGGGCACTCGCGCTGCCCGCCTCGGTCGTGGAACGGGCCGGTACGGGCGATCTGACGGCCCGCGGCACCGCGGACGTCGCCATGGTGGGCACCACCTTGCGCGACGCCGGGCCCGAGTTGCTCATCTGCTCGGTCCAGTCGCTGTTCATCCTCAGCGCGGTCTTCGTCCTCGACCCACTGCTCGGCTGCTGCGGGGTGCTGGGCCTGACCGGTATCTGGTTCGCCACACGCTGGTATCTGCGCCGGGCGCGTACCGCCTATCTCGCCGAGGGCGCCGCCACCTCGGAGGTCGCGGAGATCCTCGCGGCCACCGCCGAGGGCGCCCGCACGGTCGAGGCCTTCGGGCTGCAGCGGCGCCGGATCGGCGCGAGCCGGGACGCGATCGAGACACTGCGCCTGACCCGGATGCGGACGCTGCTCCTGCGCAACGTGTTCTTCCCGCTGGTGGAGGTCTCGTACGTCGTCCCCGTGGTCGGCGTGCTGCTGGTGGGCGGCGCGCTGCACGCGCGGGGTGCGATGAGCCTGGGCGCGGTGGTCGCGGCGGCGCTGTATCTGCGCCAGCTCGTCGACCCGCTGGACACGATCCTGAACCGGGTCGAGCAGTTGCAGAGCAGCAGTGCCTCCTTCGCTCGTGTGGAGGGGCTTGCCCGCGCGCCGCGGGCCACCTCGTCGGCCGGTTCGCCCATGCCGGTGGACGACCGGATCGACGTGCGGGACGTGCGCTACTCGTACGACCGCGGAGGCGAGGTGCTGCGCGGGGTCGACCTGACCGTGCGGCCCGGGGAACGGCTGGCCGTGGTCGGGCCTTCCGGCGCCGGGAAGTCCACTTTGAGCCGGTTGCTCGCGGGTGTCGACGCGCCGCGCTCCGGCTCGGTGACGGTGGGCCGGGTGCCGATCGTCGGCCTCGATCCCGAGCAGCTGCGGCGGCAGGTCGTCCTCGTCACCCAGGAGCACCACGTGTTCCTGGGCACGGTTCGCGACAATCTGCTGATCGCCGAACCGACGGCCACCGACGCGCAGTTGTGGGCGGCCCTCGCGGCGGTCGGCGCCGACGACTGGGCCGGAGAGCTGCCGGACGGCCTGGACACCGAGCTCGGCGCCGGCGGACACCCCACGGACGGCTCGCGGGCCCAGCAACTCGCCCTCGCCCGCGTCGTGCTGGCCGACCCGCACACGCTCATCCTCGACGAGGCCACGGCACTCCTCGACCCGACGACCGCCCGCCACACGGAGCGCGCGCTGGCCGCCGTACTCGAAGGGCGCACGGTCATCGCCATCGCGCACCGGCTGCACACCGCGCACGACGCGGACCGGGTGGCCGTCATGGAGGACGGCCGGCTGACCGAACTCGGCACGCACGACGACCTCGTGGCGGCCGACGGCGCGTACGCGGCGCTGTGGCACTCATGGCACGGGGAGCGCCCCTCTCCTAGCTGACCCCGTAGGCCCGCAGGAAGGTGTCCACCGCCGCCCGCGCCACCGTGCGTGTCTCGGCGGCGGAGGCCTTGCGGGTGCCGAGCCGGGTGCGGGCCTCCATGGGCCCTGTGAGCAGCGCGAGGAGCTGTTCCGCGGCCTGCGCCGGGTCGCACGGGCGCAGCCGCCCGGCGAGGGAGAGCCGGGCCAGCCGGTCCGCGAGTGCCTCGGCGACGCGCTGCGAGGTGCGGCCCTGGACCGCCTCGATCAGGTCGGGGAAGCCGCCGACCTGGGAGTACGTCAGCCAGCGCAGCGCGCGCGACCGTTCGCCGCAGCACACCTGGAGCAGCCGGTACGACACGTCCTCCAGGGCCGCGGGCAGGTCGTCGCCGGGTTCGCGCAAGCGCTCGACGACGGCGAGGTTCTCGGCCGACACCTCGTCCGCCGCGGCCTCCAAGGCGCGCCGGAACAGGGTCTCCTTGTCGCTGAGGTGGTTGTAGACCGTCGGCTTGGCGACGCCCGCCTCCTCGGCGATCTCCTGCACGCAGGTGTTCGCGTAACCCCGGCGTGCGAAGACGGTGAACGCGGCGCCCAGGATCGCCTGCCGCTTGTCGATCCGCCCCCGCGAGACCCGAGTTGTCGTTGTCACCCCCGCAGGATACCGCCTTGTACTGAACCAGTCAGACCGTTAAATTGAACCCACTGGTTCAATAGAGACGCGCAGACCTTCCGAGGGGGAGTCCCGGTGATCGTCAACATCCTGCGGTTCAGCTTCAAGGACGGAACGACGGAGGAGGAGCAGGCCGAGGTGCTCGCGGCGATGAGGCGGACCTCGACCGTCGAGTCGGCCTCGTTCGGGGTGGTGGGCCAGGATCTCGGCGATCCGGCGAGCGGCTTCACGCACACGTACTGCGTGGGGGTGGAGGACCTGGCGGCGCTGGAGCGGTACATGCACGACCAAGTACACCTGGACGGCGACCTGGTGATCCTCCCCCGCCTCGCGAGGCTGTCGGCGGTCCGCCTGTCGGACGACCCGGATCCCGGCCTCGGCGAGAAGGTCATGGCGATTGCTCTCGCGAAGGTCGCCAAGTACCCGGAGTGGGGCGAGGCGTTGGAAGCGATTCCCGAGACCAGCCTCTGACCCGCCTCTGAGGCGAGCCTCTGAAGCGAGCTTCCGAAAGCGGTGCGGCCGGGCGTACAGGACTCACGGCACGCCCGGCCCGCCCTCGACCAACGATCCGTATACCGAACATGACCATCCGGACAACGAACTATTTCCAGCCAATTCGTTGACGCGCTCCTGACAGACAGCGCATTCCCCTGCAACTCTTCCCACGGCTACTTCACAGCAACCCCACAGCACCACCCGCAACACCGCTGTGCCGTGCCGAAGCACCTCCGCACCCGCACCTGCACCTGCACCTGCACCTGGTTCCGCGTACCGCCCTGTTCTGCCCGGACGGTCACCCTTCGTCCGGTCTCCCCTGGCCGTGCGACCCGCGGCCATGCAGAAGGAGTCAGTGTTGAGAAGCAGCTCCCCTCACAGACGCACCTCCCACAGCTCCACCACCCGCACCACGCGGCGCCGCGCCGCAGCCGTCGCCCTCGCGGGCGTCGCCGCCCTGATCGCCACGGCCGTCCAGTCGGGCGCCGCCACCGCCGCCCCGGAGAAGGCACCGTCGGCCGCGGGCAAGGTCAACCCGGGCGCACTCAGCGTGAAACTCACCCCCGCCCAGCGCGCCGCGCTGATCAGCGACGCCGAGGCGGTCAAGGCGGAGACCGCCGCGGACCTGGGCCTCGGCGCCAAGGAGAAGCTCGTCGTCAGAGACGTCGTCAAGGACGCGGACGGCACAGTCCACACCCGTTACGAGCGCACGTACGACGGACTCCCGGTCCTCGGCGGCGACTTGGTGGTCGACACCGCCAAGTCCGGCGCGACCGAAAGCGTCACCAAGGCCACCAGGTCCGCCATCAAGCCGGCGACGACGACGGCCGCGCTGCCCGCCGCGCAGGCGAAGACGCAGGCACTCGCGGCCGCCAAGGCGGAGAAAGCCAAGAGCCCCGAGGTCAACCGGGCGCCCCGCAAGGTCGTCTGGGCCGCTAGCGGCACGCCCACCGTGGCATGGGAAACGGTCATCGGCGGCTTCCAGCACGACGGCACCCCGCAGGAGCTGCACGTCGTCACGGACGCCACCACCGGCGCGAAGCTGTACGAGTGGGAGGCCATCGAGACCGGCACCGGCAACACGGTGTACTCCGGCACGGTCACGCTCGGCACCACGCAGTCCGGAACGACGTACAACCTCACCGACGGGGCACGCGGCAGCCACAAGACGTACAACCTGAACCGCGCCACCTCCGGCACCGGAACGCTCTTCTCGGGCCCCGACGACGTGTGGGGCAACGGCCTCGCGTCCAACCTGGAGTCGGCCGCCGCCGACGCGCACTACGGCGCCGCGCTGACCTGGGACTACTACAAGAACGTGCAGGGCCGCACCGGCATCAAGGGCGACGGCGTGGGCGCGTACTCCCGCGTCCACTACGGCAACAACTACGTCAACGCCTTCTGGTCCGACAGCTGCTTCTGCATGACGTACGGCGACGGGTCGGGCAACGCCAACCCGCTCACCTCGATCGACGTGGCCGCCCACGAGATGTCGCACGGCGTCACCGCGAACACGGCGGGCCTCGTCTACAGCGGTGAGTCCGGCGGCCTGAACGAGGCCACCTCCGACATCTTCGGCTCCGCGGTCGAGTTCTACGCCGCCAACCCCAGCGACGTCGGCGACTACCTCATCGGCGAAGAGATCAACATCAACGGCAACGGCACCCCGCTGCGCTACCAGGACCAGCCGAGCAAGGACGGCGCGTCCAAGGACAGTTGGTACTCGGGGATCGGTTCGATCGACGTCCACTACTCCTCGGGCCCGGCGAACCACTTCTTCTATCTGCTGAGCGAGGGCAGCGGCGCCAAGGTCATCAACGGCGTCTCGTACAACTCGCCGACCTCCGACGGGCTCCCGGTCACCGGGATAGGCCGCGCGAAGGCGGAGCAGATCTGGTTCAAGGCGCTCAGCACGAAGTTCACGACGACCACCAACTACGCGGCGGCACGCACCGGCACGCTCGCGGTGGCGGGTGAGCTGTACGGCACCACGAGCGCCGAGTACCTGGCGGTGCAGAACGCCTGGGCGGGCGTCGCGGTCGGCGCCCGGCCCGGCGGCGGCGGTGGTGGCGGTACCTCGTTCGAGAACACGGCCGACGTATCGATTCCGGACAACGGAGCGGCCGTCACCTCGCCGATCTCCGTCACCGGGCGTACCGGTAACGCGCCGACGAACCTCGCGGTCGCCGTGGACATCGTGCACACCTACATCGGTGACCTTCAGGTGCAGTTGGTCGCGCCCGACGGCACGGCGTACACACTGAAGGCGTACAGCACCGGCGGGAGCACGGACAACCTGAACACCACCTACACGGTGAACGCGTCCTCCGAAGTCGCCAACGGCACCTGGCAGTTGAGGGTCCAGGACAACGCGGCCATCGACACCGGCTACATCAACAGCTGGAAACTGACGTTCCCGTAGACGTCCACCGCAGACAGGGCGCCGTCCCGGAGGTTCAACTCCCCGGGGCGGCGCCCTCTTTTGCCTGGTACGGAGTTTGCTTTGACGTCTCCTTTACGGAAAACAAACCCGCATCGCACACAGTGATCTTCAGCCAACGGACGTTTTTCGGCCAAGATTTACAGGGCCTCCTGACATGTACGCGCCTCCAGTGCCACTCTTCCACCGCACGGCTCACCCGCACCGCAACTTCACCTTCCGTTCGGACACCCCATGCCGTCCGGTCGCCCCACAAAGGAGTTCGCGTGACCCCCCTCTACGCGCGTCACAAGCGCACCACTCTGGCCATTGCCACCGCTGTCGCGGCCGGAGCGCTGCTCGCCACCGGTATGACCACCGGTGCTTCCGCGGAGTCCTCGGCGGCCCCCACGGCCAAGCCGACCCTCCCCGGCGCCCAGATCCAGCTGTCCGCCGCGGCCCGCACCTCGCTCATCCAGGAGGCCGACGCCGCGACTGCGCAGACCGCCGACGAGATAGGCCTCGGCGCCAAGGAGAAGCTCGTCGTCAGAGACGTGCTCCAGGACGCGGACGGTACGGTCCACACGCGCTACGAGCGCACGTACGACGGACTCCCCGTCCTCGGCGGCGACCTGGTCGTCCACGAGAGCGCGTCCGGCAAGACCGAGGGTGTCACCAAG
The DNA here is from genome assembly GCF_040683495.1 of Streptomyces sp. NPDC093544. NCBI lineage: Bacteria > Bacillati > Actinomycetota > Actinomycetes > Kitasatosporales > Streptomycetaceae > Streptomyces > Streptomyces sp. NPDC093544. The sequence continues at coordinate 406,511 of NZ_JBFBEA010000003.1, forward strand.
GCGACGAAGGCGACCATCAAGGTGGCCTCCCTCACCCCGGCCGTCACCTCCGCGAAGGCCGAGACGCAGGCCGTGACCGCCGCCAAGGCGGCCGGCTCGGAGAAGACCGAGGCCTCCCAGGCTCCCCGCAAGGTGATCTGGGCGGCGGACGGCACCCCCGTCCTCGCGTACGAGACGGTCGTCGGCGGCCTCCAGGAGGACGGCACCCCGAACGAGCTGCACGTCATCACCGACGCGGCCACCGGCAAGAAGCTCTACGAGTACCAGGGCATCGAGACCGGCACCGGCAAGAGCCTGTACTCGGGCACGGTCACCCTCGGCACCACGCTGTCGGGCTCGACCTACCAGCTCACCGACACCTCGCGCGGCAGCCACAAGACGTACAACCTGTCGCACACCACCAGCTCGGGCACGGGCACCCTGTTCACCGACGCGGACGACACCTGGGGCACCGGCGCGGCCTCCAGCTCGACCACCGACCAGACCGCGGCCGTCGACGCCGCGTACGGCGCACAGGCGACCTGGGACTTCTACAAGAACACGTTCAACCGCAGCGGCATCAAGAACAACGGCGTCGCCGCCTACTCGCGTGTCCACTACGGCAGCGCGTACGTCAACGCCTTCTGGTCCGACACCTGCTTCTGCATGACGTACGGCGACGGCGCGGGCAACATCAAGCCGCTCACCTCGCTGGACGTCGCGGGCCACGAGATGACCCACGGCGTCACCGCCAACACCGCGAAGCTCGTCTACAGCGGCGAGTCCGGCGGCCTCAACGAGGCAACCTCCGACATCTTCGGCACCGCGGTCGAGTTCTCCACGGCCAACTCCTCCGACGTCGGTGACTACCTCATCGGCGAGAAGATCAACATCAACGGCAACGGCACCCCGCTGCGTTACATGGACCAGCCGAGCAAGGACGGCGGGTCGGCCAACTACTGGTCGTCGACGCTGAAGAACCTGGACGTCCACTACTCGTCCGGCCCGGCGAACCACTTCTACTACCTCCTCTCCGAGGGAAGTGGCGCCAAGACGATCAACGGGGTCGCCTACAACTCCCCGACGTACAACGGCTCCACGATCACCGGCATCGGCCGGGACAAGGCCAACCAGATCTGGTACAAGGCACTGACCACGTACATGACGTCGTCGACCACCTACGCGGGCGCCCGCACGGCGACCCTGTCCGCGGCGTCGGCGCTGTACGGCTCCACGAGCACGGAGTACGCGGCCGTGGCGGCGGCATGGACCGCGGTCAACGTCGTCTGATGCCACAGCGTCCGATGGCGTAAAGCAGACTGGGCGGTACCCGGAGAGAAGGCAACTCCGGGTACCGCCCTACGCTGTGCACCATGCCCTACACGTACGAGGACGTGGGCGCGACCCGCGAGGACCGCTGCCCCCCGGGCTTCCACCGCCTGCACGTCCGCACACGCATCGGCGAAGGCGAAGCCGTCTTCCGCCGAGCGTCCGAGGCCCTCATGACCTGGGAGATGCACCGGGAGCTGAGCGGCGTCAGCATCACCTCCGACGCGGCGAAGGCGGCCCCCGGCGTCGACGTGATCGTCGGCATCGGCCCGATCAAAGCCCCCTGCCGCGTCGTCTGGACGGTCGAGGAGTACCGCCGCACCGCCTGGGCGTACGGCACCCTCGCCGGCCACCCGGAGTCCGGCGAGGAAGCCTTCGTGATCACCCGCACCGGCGACGGCACCGTCTGGCTCACCATCACCGCCTTCAGCCGCGCCGCCAAGTGGTACGCGCGCGCGGGCGGTCCGGCGACGCGGGGGTTCCAGCACGCGTACGCAAAGCGGTGCGGGAAGGTGCTGCGGAGACTGTGTGCGCCGTTCGAACCGGCGTGACGCACTCTCGGTCCGAACCCGGCTGCGCCACTGCCTCCGGAATCCGCTAGCGGCGGCCGACGTGGGCGACGAACGCCTCCCAAGCTGCTGCGGGGACGGTGACGGCTCGCCGTCCCGCGTCTTTCGAGTCGCGGATCCCGACAGCGGGGCCGAGATCCGCGACCTCTATGCAGGCGTTGTTGCTGTCGCTGCTGTACGACGACTTGAACCAGTGCGCACCGGGCAGTCGCTGCTCATTCATCTTCAACACTCAGATCTCTCGGGCTAGTTGGTCGAGGAACCGCGGTGTCTCCTCCGGGGCGAGGGCACCGGCTCGCATGGCCTCGAACCTACGCGAGTACTTGAGCACCTCAAAGGGCTTGTCGATCACGGATACGGCACCGGAGGCATCGTCGGCCTGCACCACGGACGGGAAGCGGCTGCCGAACCCGAGCACCTGGAAGGGCCCTCGCCCGTATCGGTAGGAGACCGAGGCCATCGGAAAGATCTGCACGGTGATGTTGTCGCGCTCGGCCAATTCACGGATCTCCCGGTACTGGTCCCGCATGACATCAGAACTCCCCATCACCCGCCGCAGCACGGCCTCGTCGAGGATCGCCCACAACTCGATGGGGCTTTCCTCCCGGGTGACCTGCTCCTTGCGCTCCATCCGCAAGGTGATGCCACGCTCGACGTACTCGGTGGTCGTCTCCTCCACAACCTTGGCCCTCTCCAGCAGAGCCCTGGCGTAGGACTTTGCCTGGAGCAGACCGAGTACGAAGTTGGGCTCCCACGCCTGGATGGCTTTGGCGTCCGTCTCCAGCCCGATGTACGTAGCCATGCCGGACGGCAGAAACGTTCGGTACGTCGACCACCAACCGCGACTGAGCGAGTCACGGTGCAACTCCACGAGGAAATCGACGTCGTCGGGGTCCTCCACGCCGTACCGGTCGAGCAGGGCCCGCAGGTCGCCGGACTTCGGAAGCCCGATGTCACCCTTCTCGACGCGCGAGAGCTTCGGCTGGCTGAACCCCAGCCCGACCACGGCCTCCTCCATGGTGAATCCGGCACGTTCGCGCAATCTCCGAAGCTCGATGCCCAGTTGCAGCCGTCGTACCGTCGGCCCTCGCTTCGCCGCCATCTGCCGCCCTCCCGACGGAAGTTACCCGCCCTGTAAGCGGATCTGCACCGAGTGTGACAGTCGGTGTCCGGCACGCGCAGCCGTTTGCATGGATTACGGCATATACCAGTTATGTCAGCAGAGTGAAGTTCGATTGCATATTACGATCCACACACTCGACGCTGGTTGGCACGCGGATCCGCTCTCCGCACGCCGACTACCGCGCCGGGAGCACAAGATGAACCCCACCAACCCCTCCGTACGGCCCACGCCCGTGGCCTTGTACGCCTGCATCCATGACGCGACCGACCCGTTCACCGTCATGCGCTCCCTGCACGAAACGGCCACCGACCACGGCTGGAAGGTCGCGGCGTCCCTCTACGACACGGGCCCTCTCACCCGCCCGCCGGCTCGACGCCTCGCCTGGCGCACAGTGACCGAACTCCTGGCCGCACGAAAGGTACACGGGGTCGTCACGCCGGACAGCCATCACGTGGACCTTGCCACCCTCACCGCCCACGGCGCGTTCGCGGAATACCGCACGCTCACGCCACTCGTTCGGCACCCTCACCACTACCGCACGACGCTCCCGGCAGACCCCGCCCTCGTGCGGGAGGCCAGGCACACGATCAGGGCACGCCTGGCGGAGTGGCACGTGTCCGAAGACACGGCCCAGACTGCCGAGTTGATCCTGAGCGAGCTACTCACCAACGCGGTCATCCACACAACCGGCCCAGACATCACGGTCGAGGTCTCACACCCCAGGCACGACGAAGTCCTCGTCGCCGTAACGGACCACTCCCCCACCCACCCCAGCGCCGCACCAAGCCCCCACCCTGCACGGGACGAACACGGCCGCGGCCTGCACTTGATCGAAGCACTGGCAACAAGCTGGGGTACGACTCCTGCACATGACGGCGCGGGGAAAACGGTGTGGGCCCGCATCCCAGCGCCCAGCTGATCAGCCGAAACACCGCAGACCACGGCGTGATCATTCCGGGTTCGAAGAGGTTAAGCACCGCCGCCAACAGGATGGTCCAGCGTGCTCCGTCCAAGGGCGTGGATGGGTGATCTCCAGCGGCGAGCACGCCCAATGGGAGATCCGCCCGGCAACACGATTCGCCCAGGAGGCCGCTTTCCTGATTTCCTCGTCGGTCATCAGGTCGGCCCCCTCGGAGCGACCGGCGGGCCCGACGACGGCGATGACCCGCCACTCTGTGCACCGCCCGTCCGCTGACGCTGCCGTCAATTGCTGCCGTCAGGCACCCTGGCGGCCTCGCCGGAAGTAAGTTTCGGCGGGGCCGTTCATAACTCTGCAGAATTATTCGAGGTAATCTTCTGGGACATTCTAAGGATCGCCGAAATCTTTGCCATTTACAGGATTGGTGAAAATTCGCGAGCCATCATGGAGCATTGCGCAGCCACGCCCAAGAATTTCTATCTTGGCAACATGAGGGGGATCGAGAAGGTCAATCCTGCGACCAGGAAAACACATCTCTCCGACATATGCCGAAAGAGCTCCGCCCCCGATTCCTATTTGCTGGCCATCATTGTCGCTCACAGCATCCCCCGGACGCACCGAGCCTCTCATACAACGAACGATACAGACGATACGCTCGACCGAAGATGCAACGATCTGTTCGATCTGAAGCGATCCACTAGCCACCATACTGCCCGGCCTCCCGCACGAACTGGCCAATCTGACCTAGTGTTAGTTTTGGGGTGAATTCGAGAGTCGGATTAAGGTCTTCAATTCCAATACCTCTCGGAATCCCTATGCCCATTCCATCAAGAATAGTCCTAGCGGCAGATGCGGGTATTTCAATGCTTGCGCGAACAGAAAACTCCGTCGGCGACATTCCCAGTTGAACCTCAGCTTCCCTGGCGATATATCCAGGCAGCGATTCGACACCGGCGATATCCCCAGGCATAGCTATCTGGAATATTGCACCATCACCAAACTGCTCGGAGTGAGTCGCAAATATCGTGGCCACTCCCGGATCAGAGGATGTTGGTGCCACACCAGCACTCTGAACTCCAGGGCTTCCTTTATATCCCCTTGTTGTGGCGCGGAAAACCGGCCCACACGTATTGTGCACCAAGACCGGCGTGCCGCCCGCCAGCACATAGTACGTCCGCTGGCGTTGCCGTCAACTACTGCCGCCAAACACCCAAGCGGCCTTGCCGAAAAGAAATTTCGGCAGGGCCACTCACTTTTCTAAGACTCCTCCATTGGAGAGCTATACGGCGCACCATCCTGAAGCTATGGGAAAAGCAGACCGAGCAGATGATATGCCCTAAGTGGGCGCCGTCGAGCGCCCACGAAAGGTGACCTATCGCCAGGATTGATTGCGACTTGGCGAAAATTTGCCAAATAGACCGCCATACTCGCCCGTGTCATCGGAAAAATAGAAATCTGCACCCGCGCTCTTAACGGCCGCATGAAGACGGGTCGTCAATACCAGGGGAGGTTCGACGGCCAGGCCGAGTGCCTCAGCGACCCGAGACTGCTCAGCTGCTACCGTCGGCCGATTCGCCAACAAGTCACGACAGAGAAAATCCGTCGCCGATTCCATGGCAGCCAAGTCCCCGCCCGCAGAATACTTCAGGCAGTCTCTCCAGTACGGGAGACCCACCACCAACGCGAGAGCCTCGTTCAGGTCGGTCGCAATAACTCCAGAATCACCCTCCGAGCTCGCATACAGCACCGGCCGGACAGTTCCTTCTGTTCCACACAGATAGAACATGCCGCCAGTAAAGTCCCCGGAAATGCGCTCAAGCGGTAGCCCGGAAGCTAGCCTCGCGGATTCATCGCCCGACTTGCGCCGGACATTAAATTCAAACCCATCTGCCAAAAGTGCCGCAAGCTCTCGACCTTCATTTATCCGCCGCAGCAAATCACCGGAATCTCGCATTGCACTACCCTAAGGGTTGTCCCGTAAATGATCTCTGAGCTGCTTCGGGTGTGCTTGGCCGTCGTACGGGCCGCTCGTCTATCCGGCGAGGGCGAGGTTGTGCATCCGGGCAATGCCGAGCATAGCGTGGTGGACTCCGTCACCTTTGAGGCGGCAGTCGCGGAGGATCTTCCAGGTCTTCATGCGCGCGAAGACGTGCTCGACGCGGGCGCGGACCTGTTTGTGGGACTTGTTGTGTGCTTCCTTCCAGTCCGGAAGGTCTTCGCCTTTGCGTCGGCGGTGGGGCATGACGAGTCCGGTGCCGGGGTAGCCGCCGTCGGCGATGGTGAGTGTCTTGCCGACGGCGGCCTTGGCGCCGGATTCCTCCCACGCCTTGCAGTCGTTGCGGTTTCCGGCAAGAGGCCGGCCCACCACGACGACCAGGCGAGTGTCGGCATCGATGACGACCTGGTGGTTGGTCGAGTACCGGTAATTCTTGGACTGCTCGGCCACCGTGTGGTCCCGGTGGGGACCAGGGTGCCGTCCACGATGAGCACGGTGCCCTTGGTGAACCGCTTGCGCGGCTGGAGCGCGAGCATCGGCCCGAGGTGGTCGATGATGCGGTCAGCTGCCGACTTGGACACCCCGAAGAGCGGGGCGAGCTGGCGCATCGTCAAGTTTGTGCGCCAGTACGCCGCGACCAGCAGAGCCCGGTCCTCCAGCGGGAGGCTCCACGGCCGACCCTTGCGGACCGCATCCGCACCCTCGCGCCGCAGTACGGTCACCAGCTTGCCGAAGAGGCGGGGGCTCAGCCCCGTGAACGGGGCTATCCAGGACGGCTCCGACGCCGTGATCACACCAGCCACATCAAGATCATCTCATCCGTGACCAGCAGTTACGGGACAACCCTTAGGGATGGGATGGCCCTAGTGATACGACCACTCGTGAACCCGTACTCGGCAGCTCTCTGCCCCGTCCAGGTTCCGCGGGCAGCCGTTTTCAAAGGCGTTCCTCCCGTTGCCGATCGATTGAATGCAGCAAGATTATCGCCGTATGGCCAGTTTCCCTCAATCCTCTTAACTCCGTCTCCGAAGTGGTCCATCACCATGCCGAACATCTGCTTCCCAGACAGAGGAGATCCACTTAGGTGATCCATGCCCAGCGTCAGCTTCCCAGCATCGCCAAGCAGGCCGATCGTCATAGATCAACTTTCAGCATGGTGAATCACAATCGAGCTGTCGTCCTTCGTCACGGTCACACTGTCGGGCAAATCCCCGCAGGTGTTATGAACAAGGACCGGCGTCGTTCCCGCCAGCACATAGTACGTGTAGGGCTGGTCGACCAGAGGTGTTTCAAAGTCCCAGTGATCACATGATTCCACAGGTCTTGACGGTACAAGAAGTGCAGGCCGGACCGTCACGAACGCACCGAAGGTTCGCCCGACATCGCAGGCGGAGCTTCGCCGTCACGCAGTCATCAGATCTGTTCGATGAAATGATTCACGCGTGCTTGATGGTCAGCGATCCACCCCTCCTCCAGGGCGATGGGGATGCGGACCGTCACCATGGAGATCGATTCGTCCTCCACGACAATGTCCGGGCAATCCCGTTCGCCGTCCAGCTGGACACTAACCGTCGGGCCACGATCGGTCTGCATCCAGATGCTGTCATGACCCAGCTTCAAGGAATCTAGTACCTGCTGCCAGGCTTCGAGTTTGGCCCGAGAAAGCATGAGTAGAGTACTTCCCTTGACGAACATACTGGTCACTGCAATCTCAGCCTCCCAGAAGGCGGAGCCCTCCAATGAGTGCACGGTGATCCTGACTTCATTCTCGGAGTCAGTTAGCCGCACGAGCTCGAACGGGAACATTTTTCCAACCTCTCACCCGACCAGAAATTGTGCTGCGGTGGACCATCCGTTGTCATCGAAAGCGCTGATATCTACGCGGAATGGCACGCTGGACCCTGACAGGTAGCGCGGTATCGCCTGGAATAGCACAGCATTACCCTTCCCCACATATGATGCGAGCCTCCCACTGGGGAGTAACGCTCAAACTCCGAGGTCCTATCCCAGCCGAAGTTCACACTTTCACGAGTCGGGTCACCCTTCGGCTGCCCTGCATGGAAGTGTGAGAACGGTGCATTCCACACGACCCGACGACGGCGACGAGCCCCCGCACTGTGCAGCACTCGTCCGCTGACGTTACCGTCAACTACTGCCGTCAGACCCTCGCAGTACGCCGCAGCGGCCCCGCCGGAGATACTTCCGGTGGGGCCGCAGCAGTCATACCAAGGCGGATCGAATCGGATCAGTTGGGTCCCATTCAGAGTTCCATGCCATTTCAGCCCCGTGAGTGTGGAAAAAATTCCTCTCCGATGGATAGATCGGATACGCCCCAACGAGCTCTACAAAATCATCGGCGTCGCGCCCCGGCAAGACTCCAAGATCAATCCTGCGGTCCATCATTAGCCTGGATTCAGGCGTCCCCAGCAGAAGACTACTCAAGCCAGAGCCTTCAACATATGGCTTCTTGTACCCAATCACCATCCCGGGCTCAAAAGGGCACAAGCCACGCAAGGCAGCCACAGTGATCGCTGGAACCATCGCCCACTCCAGATCGTCCGAGCGCATAGAAATGCAAAGCTCTCGCCCCGAAGCTGGCGAATCGATCAACGGCGAGAGCCCGTAGGTAATCCCGGTCACAAACCCCAGCTGCGGCTTATTCGCAAATATTAGTGAGTAGACTCGCCCGTCGGCTGGGACGCGCGGCACAACCTCACGAACCTCTACAGCTGCGCCAAGCGCCAAGCTCAGGCGCTCTACGAAGCGAGCGAACCGCTCAGAACCGCCAGACTCAGTCACCTTAAACTCCAACTTTCCTTGCAGTGAGCGGGACGACCCTCCCCCAGAATCATCCCACTCCAGCAGTATCACGGAGAATGTATCGATCCCGGCGGCGGGAAGAAGTGACCGTCGGCCGCATCCCACCATTCCGTCAAGGCATGATCAATGTAGGAGTTGAACTCATCGAACTGTCCCGCCGGGATCCTCCATTCGGTCAGCCCCTCAGTCAACCCCATCGAATTCTCTAGCGGGAATTCCAGGTCTCCGAATGCCTCTCGAAATCCCGGTTTCATGGTAAACACGTGCATCCCTAGATCGTGACCATTGCCCGCATAGTGCGCCGCACCCTCAGGCAGATTAGAGAGATACGCAGTCGGATGGTCACCGCCATGATTGGCTGCATTCAGGCCATCGGCCTCGCTGGCCTTCTTGCCCGTCCCAGGAGATCGATACAGGACCGCAGGATCGTCGCCGCACGTATTGTGCACCAAGACCGGCGTAGCCCCCGCCAGCACATAGTACGTGTGGAGTTTGGCGACGGTGAAGTTGTAGGTGCGGACGTGGTCCGTGTAGGGGCGGTTGTTGGTGATCTTGGCGGTGGTGCCGTCGGGGGTGCTGAGGGTGGTGCCTGGGGTGAGGTCGGCGGCGTTGACCCAGGCGTTTTCCTTGGGGACCCAGAAGGGGTGCTCGGCCGTGGCCGTGATCTTCTTTTTTCCGTCGTCCGTGGCGATGGTGAGCTCGTTGAGCTCCTTGTCGCCTTCGGACGGGAGGAGTTCCGTGACGGGCTGAGCGCTTGTTTCACCCGTGGTCGGGTTGGTGGCGAGGACCTTGTCGCCGACCTCGATGTCCTCGATGTTCTTCGAGGTGCCGTCGGCGAGGAGGACCGGGGTGCCGGCGAGGAAGCACTGGGTGACGCCTGTCTTGGTGGCAGCTGCCTTGGTCCCGCCTGTTTTTCCCAGGAGTTTTGAGCCGACCGCTTTGACGCCCTTGGCCGCGGCCTTGCCAATGGCTCCGCCGATGACCGAGCTGACGGCTCCGACGGCGGCGCCGGTGCCGACAGCGGACGCGTATCCGCCGATGCTGTGATCGGCTTTGGGGTCAAGGGCGTTGCCGACAGCTCCGGCCGCCGCGCCCGCGATGGCTCCGCATGCCGCTCCGACCGCTACCGCGCCCGCGCCCGCCGTGGCCGCGCCGGCGCCGACCGCGACAGCTCCGCATGCCACACCGACGACGATCTCGGTGACGATGGTGACAACCGTGACATGTTTCGACAGCCAGCCCTTGGCCTTGCACTTCCAGTCGCAGGGGGCGGGCTTGGTCACCGTGACGGTCTTGGTGACCGTGTACGTGACCGTGTTCGGCGTACCTGATGTCGGCGGCGGCGGTGGGTCGCCCCCGTCGTCGTCGTTGTTGCCGCTTTTTCCGGATGTCGACCCGCCCATGTATGCGCGCATGAGGCCGGTGGGATCGCTGTTGCTGATGGGGCTGTTGTTGCTGTACGCGTAGCCGTTCATCTGGAGCGGGTCGGCGATGTCCATGACCGGGTCGGCGGAGAGGAAACGGCCAGCCGCCTGGTCGTACTCGCGGGCGCCGATATGGGTGAGGCCGGTCGCCGCGTCGTCGATGCCGACGCCCAGGTAACTGCGTTTGTTCGGCCAGGTGGTGGGCTTGGGGCCGCGGGCCTCTCCGTACGGCTTGAAGGCGCGTCGGGTGACCGGCTGAGTACCGCTGAGCTCGACCGTGGTGTTGGCGGTGCCGAGTTGGTCGGTGATGAGGACGTTGAGTTTGTGGCCCGTGGTCGCGCCGTTGATGGTGGTGCGGACAACGGCGGGGGCGCCGCCCTGGGCGTACGCGCGGGAGGAGCGGGTGATCTTGCCGGTGGAGTCGGTGGTCAGCTCGGTCTCGCCCAGGTACAGGGTGGAGCCGGTGGGCGAGTTCTCCAGGATGCGGTTGCCGTCAGCGTCGTAGATGTACGTCGTCTTGACGCCGTTGACGGTGACCGTGCGGAGCTTGTTCTCCGTGCTCCAGTCCAGGTCCTGGGTGGTGCCCGTCAGGTCGCGGTCCGTGGTGTTGCCTACACCGTTGTTGATGTAGGTGCTGCCCTGTCCCGCGGTCGTGGAGGTGATCGCGGAGAGGGTGTGCGGCTGGACCAGGCCCTTGCCGGTCACCTGGATGCCGTAGCCGTACTTGAGGGTGACGTTCTTGGTGGCGTCGGCGGTGTTGTGTTCGGTGAGGGTGGCGCGGTTGCCGAGCCAGTCGAAGGTGAAGGACTGGCGGTAGGCGGTGGCACTGGTGGATGTCGTGGAGACCGTGCCGGTGGCGGGGGCGGCCGCGGCCAGTGAGGCGGTCAGTGCGGCGCTGGGGCTGGTGATGGCGTCGGCCGTCGAAGCGGCGTCGGCGACCGGGCCGCTGCTGGGCGCGCCGTCGGATGTGGGGCCCCAGTTGGTGCCGCCGGACGAACGGCAGCCCGTTCCGGAGTTGTTGGGGGTGATGTTGGAGGTCCAGGCGTGGACCAGCTCACCCAGTGCGTCGTACGTGTAGCACTGGTTGTCCCAGGTGGTGCCGGTGGTGTCGGTGAGTTTGCGGGCGTTGGAGGTGACGGTGCCCGAGGTGTCGTACGAGTAGTAGCTGTCGGAGATCGGGGTGCTGCCGACCGATTCGAGGTTGGTGAGTGTGCGCTGGAGGCTTCCGGAGTGCTGGTCGACGAAGTTGGTCGTCCAGACCCGCGAGGGCTGCGATCCGCTGACGGAGCGCAGCGCTTCGCCGTACGGGGAGTAAGTGACGTCGGAGGTGTACCAGTTGGCACCTGACGTGGACTCCGGCAGGCCGTCGGTGTTGTAGCGGGTGACGACCTTCTCGCCTGCCAGGCCACCCTTGGCCGGGAGCGTGACGGACTGGGGTTTGCCGGTCGGGGTGTAGGTGTACGCGTACGTGTAGGTGCCGGACAGGCCGGCGGTCATCGCGTTGGCGGGCACCACGGTGTCACGGCCGGTGACCTGGTAGTCGGTGTCGTAGCCGGTGATGCGGTTGATGTAGTCACCGGACGGGTCGTGGCTGGTCGAGGCGACGGGCAGGCCGAGCGCGCCGGCCATGTCGTAGGAGAATTCCTTGATCGGTGCCGCGGCGGCCGATCCCTCGCGGACGGCGACAGGACGGTCCAGCTCGTCGTACTGGGTGTAGACGCTCTTGCCGAGCGCGTCGGTGGTCTTGATCTTGCGGTCGGCTTCGTCGTATTCCGAGAAGGAGTCGCCGGTGTCCGGGTCGGTGGACTTCTTCAGGCGACCACGGACGTCGTACACGTAGGACCAGACGTTGTCGGCCGGGTCGGTGACCTTGGTGCGGTTGCCCCGCGCGTCGTAGGTGTACCTGGTCGTCCGCCCCGCCTCGGTGCCGACGGTGGCGGTGGCGGTGGCGGTGTAGTGCGTGATCGAGGTGACCCGGCCGAGCGCGTCGGTGAAGCTCTTGGTGGTCGGGGTGGTCGAGCCGGCGGGATCGATGGTGACGGTGGTGTCGTCGTAAGTGCTGACGGTGGCGTTCTGGTAGGTGCCGCCGTAGTAGAGCGACGCGCGGACCACGCGTTCCTGGCCGTCGTACTGGGTCCTGGTCTTGCTCGGGACCAACGTCTCCGATATGCGGGCGAACAGCTTGGCTTCCGGGTTGCCCTTGGCCAGGTAGCCGCTGGTCTGCTCCCGGACCAGGCCGTGTTCGTTGTATTTGGTGTCGGTGACGACCCGGCCCGCGCCGAGCGCCTCGCTCTGGGTCTGCACCTCACGCATCAGGCCGTCGTAGATGGTGACCTGGCTGGCGTACCCGCCGTCGTCCTTGAGAGTCTTGACCGTGACCGCGGCCGGTTTGGTCTCCGCGGGGGTCGCGACGGCCGTCTGGTAGACGATCTCGGTGTCCGGGGACTTCCCACCCGACGAGCGGGAGGGGGACCAGCCCTTGACCAGCCTGCCGAGCGCGTCGTACTCGTTGCGTGTGACGCGGCCGTTGGCGTCCGTGGCGGTCAACGCCAGGGCACGGCCGGGATCGTACGTCGTGGTGGAGGCGTGCCCTTTGGAGTTGATGTTCTTGACAGCGGTGACAGGGCCGCCGTCGGCGGGGGTGTAGACGGTCTCGGTGGTGCCGGTCAGGGGCGCGGTGACCTTCCGGATCCGGCCCAGGGTGTCGTAGGTGCTGGTGGTCACTACGGAGTGGGCGGTGCCCTCGCCGTTGATGTCCGCGACCGAGGTCTCCAGGCCCTTGGTCGGCGCCTCGCCCCAGGCCTGGTTGTCGTACGAGGTACGTACCGAGCTCAGCAGCTGGGTGGCCGGGTCCGCGGTGTCGAATGCGGAACACGGTGTCGCCGTGGAGCGCGCTTCCTTGGTCTTCCCGATGATCCAGGCGGTGATGTTGTGGACGTACGACGTCCGCACGCACACCTGGTTGCTCAGGGTTTCGCCGGTGCCGTTGGGCTTGACGACCGACATCTCCACCTGGGTGGGCAGACCGTAGGTGTCTTCCATCGTGGTCTCGGTCCGGACGGTCTGCCAGCTGTTGCCGACCGTCTGGACGGCGTCGGTGCGCGCCACCCAGGTGCGCTGGGCGAGCAGCGGGTCGAGGTCGGTGCCGTCCTCGGCCTCGCGGGCGCGGGACGCGGTCTGCTTGGACTTGGGAAAGGTCAGGGCGCGCTTGAGGAGACGGCGTCCCGCGCCCGCCTGGTCGTAGGTGAGGGTCTCCGCGGACATCCCGGCGAACTGCAACGCGTCGTCGGCGACGAGTTCCACCGCACCCTTGGAGTCCTTTACGGCACCCCCCGTGCCCTGGAAGTACCGGGTGACGGAGTACGACGCCGGATCCGGGTCGAGATCGTTGGCGGTGGAGCCGCCCTTGGTCGTGGCGACCTGCCGGTAGCCGCGCCAGACGCTGTACGTGCGCAGCGACGGGCGGGTGAACTCGTCGTCGGTCTTGTCCCAGGCCGGTGAGGTGTACGCGTACGAGGTCACGACCGGCCTGGTGTGCGTGGTGACCTTGTCGGTTTCGGTGACCTTGGCGACGACGTACTTGTTGAACCAGGCCTTGGCCGGCGTCTTCTCCTCCCCGTCCGGGGACCACCTGACCGGATAGCAGGTGCCGTTGGCCTTCCCCTTATCGGTGGCGGGTTCGACGGAGCAGCCGCCGGTGTACTCCACCTCGATGTCGCCGCCGTTCTCGGTGGAGACGACGCCGATGCGCGGGCGGGTGAAGCCGGGGCGCTTGTCAGTGGCACCGGAGGGGACGAGGTTGGGCAGCTGACGGTCCTTCAGCCACGACTTGAGCGGAGAGTCGGTGCCCACCGTGTACTGGGCGAAGCTGACGCCGTCCGCGGACTGGACGGTCCCCTTGGTGTCACCGGGGGCGAAGCCGGTGCGGGTCAGGGAGTTGAGCCACAGGCCGGGCGAAGTGTCGTACCAGTCGGCCGGGAAGGACTGGTGGAGGGTGTACGTGTCCACCTTGCCCAGTACGGTCTGGCCCGGGCGTGCGGCCTTCGTCGTCACCGAGTCCAGGCGCAACTGGGTCCAGAACGACGGGAAGGCGGGGCACAGTTTGGACGTGGACTTGCAGTTGAGGTTGCCCGGGGTGTCCCACCAGACGCGGTAGGCGCCCGGGTCGTCGGTCTTGGCGAAGTTCGCCGAATCACAGGCGGTTGCCGACTGGAGGCAGCGCTGCTTGACGTCGAACGTGACGGTGGCCGACGGCTTGGTCAGGTCGGAGGTACGCATCCCGTACTCGATCGAGACGGGGTACGCGGCCCGGTCGTAGTTCTCCGGTGACTTGAACTTCTTGTTGACCGAGTAGTAGTTGCTCTCCTGATTCCAGTTGACGACCATGGCGTTGCCGTGGACGTCGACGACCTTGTCCATGCCCCACTGCCAGGCCTCCTGCTTGCCCGCTCCGCAGCGGGAGTCGGCGAAGGCGGCGGCGTGGCAGGGTTCCTCGGGGTGATTGCTGTAGACGGGGACGGTGGAGACCGAGCCGGTGTTCGCGTGACCGCCACCGACGGCGTTCAGGCCGTAGTAGTACGTCGTGCCGTCGGGGGTGGTGACCACCCAGTACTCGCCGTTGTTGTCGTCATTGGTGGCGCCGGTCCTGAGCTCGACGCGGGTGCCGTCGTCGTTCTGCGGGCGGTAGGTGTCGGTGCCGCCCACCCGGACCAGTTCGGTGGTCCGGCCGTTCAGCGACATCACCGCGTTGTACGACACCCAGCACAGGTCGAACGTCTTGTTCTTCGCGGCGGTGTTGTTGGGTATGCCCGCCTTGAGGGTCTTGGTGTCGTCCTTGCAGGAGCGGTAGCGCCGCTCGATGTGCCCGGGCTCGTAGTTCCATCCCTCGCCGATCCACGACGACTGCCCCGAGGAGACCGCGGTCCTGCCGTCCACCTCCTGCGAGTCGTACTCGAAGGAGATGTTCGGGGAGGGACCGGCCGGCGTCGGCGGAACGGTCAGCGGATACGACCAGGAGAAGGAGCCGGACGAACCGCCGGCCGCCCACTTCCCGCTGGACGCCAGCGGACTCGCCTTGAACGAACCACCGTCGCCCGCACCGGAGTCGGTGACGCCGAGAACAGCGGTGCCTGCCCCTGCTGCTTCCGCCACCTGGTCGCGGTATCCGGCCTGTACGACGCCTGAGCCCTTGTCGCGCTCGGTCGTCGACGCGGTGGGCGGTGTGGCTGTGCTGTCGGCGGCCGGGTCCACCGTCGCGGTCACCGTGCCGGTGCCGGTGTCGTTGACCGTCTCCAGTTCCTCGTACGCCTGGCAGTCCTCCACGTCGGGCGTCGTCAGATAGCACGGGGGGAACTGCACGAAGCGCAGGCGCGAAGCCCAGTCCGCGCCGTAGAGGTTCTTGAACTTCTTGTAGTCGAACCGCACGGACACCGGCACCGCTCCGACGGCCGGGGCCTGCAGCGTCACCACGGCGCCGTCCACACCCTGCGCCACCGTCTCCGGCCGGCCGGCGACCGTGACCTGCCAGATACCGGTCGGTGCCGCCTGACCGGTCGCCTGCCCGAGACTGACCG
The DNA here is from genome assembly GCF_040683495.1 of Streptomyces sp. NPDC093544. Classification (NCBI taxonomy): domain Bacteria; kingdom Bacillati; phylum Actinomycetota; class Actinomycetes; order Kitasatosporales; family Streptomycetaceae; genus Streptomyces; species Streptomyces sp. NPDC093544. The sequence goes on from NZ_JBFBEA010000003.1 coordinate 422,243, forward strand.
GCAGGTCCTCGACCGGAGTGGCGGCGGCCGGGGTCGCACTGCTGGTGCGCGCGGACGCTGGCGCCGGGACGGAACCGAAGTCGATCTTCCCGAAATCCTTGAGGGGGACAGTGGTCGTGCCCGCAGGCGCCGCGCCGAGGTCCTTGGGCACATCGGCGGCCCTCAGACTGTCGAGATTCTCACTCGCGGCCTTACCTGGAACGGGCTTCTCCTGGGCGAGTTGCTCCAGGACAAGCTCCTCACGCCCGACCTTGTTCGGGTCGGGCGGCATCGCCAACGCCTGCGTGGGCAGCAGCCCCACCAGCAGGGCGAGACCGAGGGCGGGCACCACGGTGTGGCGGACACGGCGCCAACGACGGCGAGTTTCAGAGAGGCGAGACACGCCAGGATCCCCCCGGACCAGTGAGCGCGGCACCGGGGTGGGCCGCACGGGACGTCGTGCAAGACGCGCCGATTCTGTGGGGGAGTTGTGACGAAAGGCCAGAGAAATAATGATCAAGTGATGATCGTCACTTCACGTAATGAATCAATTACAGACCAGACTCAGGGAAGCGGTCGATAGATGTCCGCATGAGCACATCGCGCCAGATCATCGATCAATCGGATCTAGCCCCCCAGCGGGTCGCTTTCATGATCAATTCCTCCCACTCTTTGGAGGGATACGACCGCTTCCTCCCCTCCACGGGAGGGATACGCCGTATCTGAGGGAGCGTCACGGACGGGCCGCCTCGGCGGGTACGGAAGACCTCCTCCGTTTCCGCAGGGTGACGGCCAGTCACTCATGGGTCATGATCTGCTCGCTCATCTCGTGTGCTCAGGCCCGCGCGGGGGGCTCCATATCCCCGGTCGGCGACCCGCCGTACGCCGGGGCCGAGGGGGGAGGGGCCTCACTCATGTCACAACGCCGAACCCGACTGCCGGGCCAGCGCACCATTGCCCTGGCCTGTGCTGCCGCGATCGCGGCAACCGGGCTGACCTACGCGGGAATACGGCTCGCCGATCCTGAGCCGCAGACCACGTCACCCGCGCCTTCGGCCGCCCGGGCGGTGAGCGAGAGCGACGCGATCACCGAGGCGGCGAAATCGGGCGAGGCGGTCGAGGTCACCTCGCTGCGTACGCCTGACACCACCACATGGGCGCGCCCTGACGGCCAGATGGCCCGCCGGATCTACGTCTCCCCCATCCGCGCCAAGGTCGACGGGGTGTGGAAACCGATCGACCGGTCGCTGCACCGTACGAGCCGGGGCTGGGAGCCCGCGGCCACCAACACTGGGATGGTGTTCTCCGCCGGGTCCGAGAGTGAGGGGGGCCGCGAGGAGCGCGCGTCGCGCGGGACGGTACGCCGGGTCGCACTGCTCAAGACCACGACCGCGGACGATGCCGTGGCTGTGGCCGATGCCGAGGCCGACAGTCCGCTCGTCACCCTGCATTCCGACGGGCACGACATCCAGCTCACCTGGCCCGGCCCCATCCCCCAGCCGATCATCGACACCAACCGGGCGCTGTATCCGGAGATCCTGCCCGGAGCGGACCTGGTACTCACCGCGGACGACGACGGGTTCTCCCAACTCCTCGTGGTGAAGACCCGCGCCGCCGCCGCGGACCCCCGTGTCACCCAGCTCGCCTACGGCCTGTCCTCGCCCACCCTCACCTTCCGGCTCAGCCCGGTGTCCGGCATCGTCAGTGCCGAGAACCGCGACGGCGACGAGGTCGCCATGTCCCCCTCCCCGGTGATGTGGGACAACGCCGGGAACCCGGCCGTGACCGACGGCGGAGTCGGCGCCACCGCGCAGCCCACCGCACCCGAGGTCCTGCCCTCCGAGACGGCGACCCCCGAAGAGACTCCGTCCGCCCCGGAAAGTACCGGTCCGGAAGCCGATCCGGAGACCGACGAGCAGACCGACCCGTACCCCGAAGAACTGCCGTCCGCGAGCGACGAATCAGTTCCGCCCGTCTCGGACTCACCAGCGCCTCCTGTCCCTGCCGAACCGACCCCCGCGCCCTCTCAGGCCGGGTCGGCCGCCACCCTGTCCCTGCCAGGCCTCGACGGACCGTCCCCCGACTCTCACGGTGCGTTGGTCGAGGCGGCTCTCGCCGGCGGAAAATGGCTCATCACCCCGGACGCGGACCTGCTGTCCGACCCGTCCACGGTCTTCCCGGTCTTCATCGACCCTTCGGTCAAGAAGCATGTGCAGAACTGGACCACGGTCTACAACCGGTACCCGAACGCCACCTTCTACAACGGCAAGGGTTTCAACAAGGGCGGCACGCACGAGGCACGGGTCGGCTTCGAGTCCGACACCTGGGGTACCTCCCGGTCGTTCCTCAACATCGATTTCGACAGTTCCCTCAAGGGCGCGGTCATCACCAAGGCCACCCTGCGCCTTCTGGAGACGTACTCCTGGTCATGCACCGACCGGGCCATGAGCGTGCACCTCACCGGTGAGATCAACTCGAAGACCAACTGGAAGAACGCTCCGAAGCTCAACGACGGCAACAAGATCACCACGCGGAGTTTCGCCCACGGCTACAACTCCGGCTGCCGGGACGCGTACGAGACCTTCGACGTCAAGAAATCCGCCCAGAAAGCGGCCGACAAGGGCGCGGACAGCATCACCTTCGGCATGCGCGCGGTGAACGAGGACTCCCAGTACTCCTGGAAGAAGTTCGCCGCGAACGGCGACAACGCGCCCTATCTCGAAATCAACTACAACCGCCGTCCGGGCGCGCCCACTTCTCTGGATCTGGGACCCGATGCCAGGTGCACCACCACTGAGCCGTACGTCCGCATAGCAGCCGGCGACATCACCTTCACCGCTTCGGCGACCGACAAGGACCGCAACCTCAACTACCTGGACTTCGATCTGTGGGCGCTCGGAAAATGGAACACCACGGGTGACCTGCTGAAGACCACCGGCAAGAAGTCCGTGGGCGGGGACACCGATACCGCCCGCGTCACCACCACCGCATTCCCCACCAGCAAGCTGACGAACAACACGGTGTACTCCTGGCGGGTGAGATCTTTCGACGACGCCGGTTCCAGCTCTGCCTATTCCCCGAAGAACACCCCCTGCCGGTTCGTCCTGGACACCGCCGCGCCAAGGCCGCCCATAGTGACCTCCACGGACTTCCCCAACGCCGACGCGAACCAGAACGGATTCAGCACCGAGCCCGAGGACACCATCTGGAGCACCACCAAGTTCGGCACCGCGGGCTCCTTCACCTTCCGCGCGCTCAATACCGACGTGGTGCGCTACGAGTACGGCTTCAACTCCCCGAGTTACCCCTCCTCCCTGCCCCGCACAGCCGGTACCTCGACGCTGGTCAGTGGGAAGATCACGAACGCCAAACCCCCGACCGCCGGGCCCAACGTGCTGTTCGTACGGACCGTCGACGGGGCCGGCAACGTCTCCGAACCGAACAAATACCTCTTCTACGCGACGCCGAGCAGCCAAGCCGATTCCCCGGGCGACTTCACCGGCGACAAACTGCCTGATCTCTTCACCGTCACCGAGGACGGCCGCCTCGTCCTCTACCCCTCACAGGCAACCACCGACCTCACCAAAGGCACCGGAGACCTGGACTACGGCATGTCCGGCGCCTACCGCGGCAACCCGGACAAGGACCCCAACGGCGACAACCTTCCCGTCCATGTCGCCGCGCCGTCCGGGCACTTCGACAATGCGCTCATCACTCACAACGGAGACATCTACGGAGGCGACGGGCTCCAGGACCTCGTCGTGCGCGTCGAGGGCAAACTGTGGGTCTACCCCGGCGACGGCTACGGCGCCGTGAACATCGACCAACGCCGCGAGATCCTCCTCCCGTCCGGAGCCCCCGACCCCGGCACCTTCACCCAGATCGTCTCCGCGGGCGATGCCACCGGAGACGGCAAAACCGACTTCATCGTCACCATCGGCGACACACTCTGGGCCCTGACCGGATACAGCGGCGCGACCATCGAGCAGGCCACGCAGCTCTCCGCCACACCTTGGGCCGCGAGGGACATCGTCCTTGCCCAGGACATCAGCGGCGACGGCGTCACCGACCTGCTCTACCGCACCGACGCGACCGGACGGCTCCTGCTCCGTACGGGCATCAAGCGGGCGGCCGGCGGAGTGGACCTCAACTCCCTGGCCTCGGAGGCCAATGCGGAGGGCGGACACGACACCGAGTACGCGGCTTCCGGCTGGTCCAGCACCGCCATCCCCCAAATCCTGGGTACCCCCGACGTCAACGGCGACCTCATCCCCGACATATGGGCCCTCTATGCCAACGGCTCCCTACGCATCCATCTCGGCAGCAGGACGGCCCTCTCCGGCAGCGGCACCGAGATCATGGGAGCGTCCAGCGGGTGGCAGGCCCGACAGGCCATCGGCTGACACCACCGCCCGGACAGCGGGACAGGCGCTCGCGGTGCCGGTAGCCGACCGGGTGCGGCCCGACGCGAAACGCATCGGGCCGCACCCGCACCCGCGAACGGTAGAGGTCACCAGCGCGACGGCTGGGCCGGTTCGGACACCCATCTCGAGCAGCGACGCTGACGGTGCACTCAACCATTACGCCGGGTCTATCCGAGGCACCCTTCCGACCTGTGCTTTTGCGAGTGAACGGCGCGTTGGATCGACCCCCGCCTGGACCGGACGCATATCTAGCCAAAAGCGCCCGGCCCTCGCCCATGCAGATAACGCTCACCGCATCAACACCCCCGCCGCCTCCCCCAGTTCCTCCGAAGGAACCGCCACAAGCCCCAGTTCCGCGCCCGACGCAAGCAGCCGATGCGCGGGCAGGATCCGTACCGTGTAGCCGAAAGGCCCTGTCCGGTCCAGGGACAGTGGGCCCTCGTACGACCAGCGGCCCTCCCCGTCCGGGCCGCCTGCCGGTTTCAGTGGTACGGACACCGCGTCGGCGATGTGGTCGTCGGAGTCGACGCGGCCTGCGACGGCCTGGACCTCGACGTCGTCGGGGGTGAGGTCGCCGAGGCCGACGCGGACGTGGAGGGAGAGGGTGGTGCCGAGTTCGGCGGTGGTCGTGGCGGAGGTGGCCTCGACGTGGTCGACGGTGACCCGCGGCCAGGCCGAGCGGACGCGGGACTTCCAGGCGGCCAGTTCGCGGGCGGTGTCCGGGGTGAGGGAGCGGTGGGCGCGGGCGGCGGGGGCGTACAGGCGTTCCACGTACTCGCGGACCATCCGGCCCGCCAGAACCTTCGGGCCGAGGTGGGTCAGGGTCTGGCGGACCATCTCGATCCAGCGGTCGGGCAGGCCGCCCTGGCCGCGCTCGTAGAAGCGCGGGGTGACCCGCTGCTCCAGCAGGTCGTACAGCGCCGCCGCCTCCAGGTCGTCACGGCGGTCGTCGTCGGTCGCCGTACCGTCGGCCGTCGGGATCGCCCAGCCGAAGTCGGGCTGGAACCACTCGTCCCACCAACCGTCCAGGACGGACAGGTTGAGGCAGCCGTTGAGCGCGGCCTTCATGCCGGACGTGCCGCAGGCCTCCAGCGGACGCAGCGGGTTGTTCAGCCAGATGTCGCAGCCCGGGTACAGCTTCTGCGCCATCGCCATTCCGTAGTCGGGCAGGAACACGATGCGGTGGCGTACCCGCGGGTCGTCCGCGAACCGGACGAGCTCCTGGATCAGGCGCTTGCCGCCGTCGTCGGCGGGGTGGGCCTTGCCCGCGATGACGATCTGGATCGGCCGCTCGGGGTGCAGCAGCAGATCCATCAACCGGTCGCGGTCACGCAGCATCAGGGTCAGGCGTTTGTACGAGGGGACGCGCCGCGCGAAACCGATGGTGAGGACGTCGGGGTCCAACACGCCGTCGATCCAGCCCAGTTCGGCACTGCCGGCGCCGCGCTGCCGCCAGGACGCGTGCAGCCGCTCCCGTACCTCCACCACCAGTTGCTCGCGCAGGACGCGCCGCAGATCGAAGATCTCCTGGTCGGCGATGTCGGCCACGGCGTCCCAGCGCTCCGAGCCGCCGACCGTCATCGCGTCCTCGGCGCGCTGGGCGCCGATCTGCCGGGCCCCGAGCCGGAAGACCTCCGGCGCCACCCAGGTCGGCGCGTGCACGCCGTTGGTCACCGAGGTGATCGGCACCTCGTCCGGGTCGAAGCCCGGCCACAGGCCCGAGAACATCTCCCGGCTGACGTGACCGTGCAACAGCGAGACGCCATTGGCGCGTTGGCCGAGCCGCAGCCCCATCACCGCCATGTTGAAGAGGTTCGGCTCGCCGCCGGGGTAGGTCTCCATGCCCAGTGCCAGGACGCGTTCCACGTCGATGCGCGGGAGTTCGGCGTCCGGACCGAAGTGGCGGGCGACCAGCTCACGGTCGAAGCGGTCGATTCCGGCGGGGACGGGGGTGTGGGTGGTGAAGACCGTGCCGGCCCTGACCGACTCCAGCGAGGCCTCGAAGTCCAGTCCCCCGTCGGAGAGTTCGGCGATCCGCTCAAGGCCCAGGAACCCCGCGTGCCCCTCGTTCGTATGGAACACCTCAGGTTGCGCATGGCCCGTCAGCCGACAGTACGTCCGTACCGCGCGCACCCCTCCTATGCCAAGGAGCATCTCCTGCAGCAGCCGGTGCTCGCTGCCGCCGCCGTACAGCCGGTCGGTCACCCCGCGTTCCCCGAGGTCGTTCTCCTCCACGTCGGAGTCGAGCAGCAGCAGCGGCACCCGGCCGACCTGCGCCAGCCAGACCCGGGCCCGCAGCGCGCGCCCGCCTGGCAGGGCCAGCGAGACCTGGGCCGGTGAGCCGTCGCTCTCGCGCAGCGGCACCACGGGCAGCTCGTTCGGGTCCAGGACCGGATAGTGCTCCTGCTGCCAGCCGTCCCGGGACAGGGACTGCCGGAAATAGCCGTGCCGGTACAGCAGCCCCACGCCGATCAGCGGCACACCCAGATCACTGGCTGCTTTCAGATGGTCACCCGCGAGGATGCCGAGGCCCCCGGAGTACTGCGGCAGCGCGGCCGTGATGCCGAACTCGGGCGAGAAGTAGGCGATGGCGGCGGGCAGTTCGGGGGTCTTCGTCTGGGTCTGATACCAGCGGTCGCCGGTCACGTAGTCGCGCAGATCGTCGGAGGCCGCGGCAAGCCGGCGCAGGAAACGCCGGTCCTCGGTGAGTTCCGCGAAACGCCCGGGCGACACACTGCCGAGCAGACGTACAGGGTCGCCGTCGGAGGCGGCCCAGCGCTCGGGGTCGACGGACTGGAAGAGATCGCGGGTCTCGGCATGCCAGGACCAGCGCAGGTTGCGTGCCAGGTCACTGAGCGGGTGAAGGGCTTCGGGGAGTACGGGGCGGACGGTGAACCGACGGATTGCCTTCACGAGATTGCCACCTTCACGGAGAACGTAACGGAGGACGGAAGCGGCAGGAGGACGGAAGCCAGGGCGTGCGCCAAGTGGGGACGCACGTCCTTGTGCGCCCTTCGTCACCCACGACGGTAGCGGCGAGAGTACCTCCGCAACTACGGCGCATCGAGGTCTGTGAGAACCGGGCCGTCGGCGATCACTCCCCCGGTTACTTCGGCGGAAATTCGCCGCAACTTTCACATGTCCCCCATGGCCGGTATGGCCGATTCCGCCCTCCTGTGTGGCCTTGTGGCGCTTCGCACCACACGAGAGGCTCCAAGTGGCGTACCGCCCGACCTCGGCCCGCACCGGGCCGGCCCCGGCCGCGTACGCCGAATTGAGGAGGGGAACTCAAGTCATGGCACAGGCGAGACACAGGCGTCTGCGCCGGGCGGGAGGTCTCACCGCGGTCGCGACGGCCGCGGTGCTTTCGGCCATCACCCTGCCCGCGCACGCCGCCCCGGAGGGGCAGATACTCGGCGCCGGTGCTCCCGGCTCCGTCAGTGACAGTTACATCGTGACACTCAAGGGGGGAACAGACGCACCGTCCCCAGCGGGCAAAAGCATCGCGGAGAAGTACGGGGCGAGAATCAGCCACACCTACGGCACGGCACTCAACGGCTACGCGGTGGAGGTCAACGAGAAGCAGGCCCGGCGGCTCGCGGCGGACTCCCGCGTGGCCTCGGTCGTGCAGGACACCAGGGTGGCGGTCGAGGGCCAGGCGAACCCGCCTTCCTGGGGCCTCGACCGCGTCGACGACCCGAGCCTGCCGCTCGACGGCGGCTACACCTGGCCCGAATCGGCGGGCAAGGGCGTGACGGCGTACGTGATCGACACCGGTATCCGGATCACGCACAAGGACTTCGGCGGCCGGGCGAGCTACGGCTGGGACTTCGTCGGAAACGACAGGGCCGCCCAGGACGGCAACGGACACGGCACACATGTCGCCGGCAGCATCGCAGGCACCAAGTACGGCATCGCCAAAAAAACCAAGGTCGTCGCCGTCCGCGTCCTGGACAACAACGGCTCCGGCACAACAGCGCAGGTCATCGCGGGCATCGACTGGGTGACGAAGCACGCGAAGAAGCCGGCGGTCGCCAACATCAGCCTCGGCGGATACGCCAACACGCAGCTGGATGCCGCCGTACGCAGCTCCATCGCCTCCGGCGTGACGTACGCGGTCGCGGCGGGCAACGACGGGCTGCCGGCCGGTCTCTACTCCCCGGCCCGGGTCAAGCAGGCCCTCACCGTCGGCGCCAGCGACAGGACGGACGCGCGGGCGAGCTTCTCGAACACCGGCGCCTCGCTCGACCTGTTCGCACCGGGCGTGGCGATCACCTCGGCGTCGTACGCCAGTGACACGGGGAAGGCGACATTCTCGGGTACGTCGATGGCGAGCCCGCACGTCGCGGGTGCGGCCGCGCTCTATCTGGCCGACCATGTAAGGGCCACCCCGGCCCAGGTGGGCAAAGCCCTGGTTAAAAAAGCGGTTCCGGGGAAGATCTCGGGCGCGGGTCTGGGTTCTCCGAACAGGCTGCTCCAGGTCGGTACCCCCTAGCACGCTGCGGGAACAGGTACCGGCCTCGCCCCCACCGGACGAGGCCGGACTTGTGTGTAGACATACGCGTGAGTAGTTAACAAAGTGCCGGTTGCCCACCCGAATAGGGTGGGAAGGCTCCCCCGGTACACCCGCAGACCTCACCTCCATACACCCTCATCCGCCCACCCACGTTGACGCGGACAGGAGCGGTCATGCCCGCCACGCACCACTCGTCGCCACCCCCGACGACCTCCTCCGACACACCCTCCATACGCAGGGCCGACGCCGGTCGTCGCACGCCGGAGAAACCCTCCGCCGAGACCGGCAGCACCGTGACCGAGACCAAGTCCGGCACCGTGACCGAGACCGGCACCGTGACCGAGACCGGCACGGGCAGCAGGACGGCCGCGGCTCCGGAGACCGAAGAGACCACGGCGCCATCGGCGCCTGTGATATCCGCGGCGCCTGTGGCACCTACCGCAGCTGTGACACCCGCGGCGCCCGTGACACCTGCGGCACCGATCAAGACCACGGAGACCGTCGCCTCCGCCGAGACCGTCGCACCACCTGCCGAAACCACAGCGACGGCCGCGACCACCGAACCCACTGCGACGGCCGCGACCTCCACGCCTTCCGCGACCTCCGCGATCCCCACGGCCATCGGCCGCATCCCCCTCCTCGACGTGCACCCGATCGTCGACCACGGCCGATGGCCCGCCAAGGCGGTGGCCGGTGAGGCCTTCGAGGTCTCGGCCACGGTCTTCCGCGAGGGCCATGACGCGGTCGCCGCGAACGTCGTCCTGCGGGACCCGGAGGGCCGCACAGGACGCTGGACCCCCATGCGCGAGCTGGCCCCCGGCACCGACCGCTGGGGCGCCACAGTGTCCGCCGGGAAAGAGGGCCACTGGACGTACACGGTGGAGGCGTGGGGCGACCCCATCTCCACCTGGCGCCGGCACGCGGGGATCAAGATCCCGGCCGGTATCGACACCGAACTGGTCCTGGAGGAGGGCGCGCGCCTGTACGAGCGGGCGGCCACCGGGGTGCCGAAGAGCAAGGGACGCCGGGACACCCTCCGCACGGCCGCCGCCGCGCTGCGCGACATGGAACGCCCCGCCTCGGCCCGCCTCGCCGCCGCCCTCACCCCCGAGGTGGACCGGATCCTCGCCCGCCATCCGCTGCGCGAGTTCGTCACATCCTCCGAGCCGCTACCCCTGAAGGTGGAGCGCGAACGGGCCCTGTACGGCTCCTGGTACGAGTTCTTCCCGCGCTCGGAGGGCACGCCCGAGCGGCCGCACGGCACGTTCCGTACCGCCGCCGAACGCCTGCCCGCCATCGCGAGGATGGGCTTCGACGTCGTCTACCTCCCGCCGATCCACCCCATCGGCAGCACCTTCCGCAAGGGCCCCAACAACAGCCTGTCGGCGAGCCGTTCGGATGTGGGCGTGCCCTGGGCGATCGGCTCCCCGGAGGGCGGACACGACGCCGTCCACCCGGACCTCGGCACGATCGACGACTTCGACGCGTTCGTACGCCGGGCGGAGCGCGAAGGCATGGAGATCGCCCTGGACTTCGCGCTCCAGTGCTCCCCCGACCACCCGTGGGTGCAGAAGCATCCGGACTGGTTCCACCACCGTCCGGACGGCACGATCGCGTACGCCGAGAACCCGCCGAAGAAGTACCAGGACATCTACCCGATCGCCTTCGACAAGGACATGCCGGGCCTGGTCCAGGAGACATTGCGGGTGCTGCGGTACTGGATGAGCCATGGCGTACGGATCTTCCGCGTCGACAACCCGCACACGAAACCGGTGCTGTTCTGGGAGCAGGTGATCGCGGACATCAACCGCACCGACCCGGACGTGATCTTCCTGGCGGAGGCCTTCACCCGGCCGGCGATGATGCACACGCTGGCGAAGACCGGCTTCCAGCAGTCGTACACCTACTTCACCTGGCGCAACACCAAGCAGGAGCTGACCGAATACCTGACCGAGCTGTCGGGCGAGGCGGCCGCGTACATGCGGCCCAACTTCTTCGTCAACACCCCGGACATCCTGCACGAGTTCCTCCAGCACGGCGGACGGCCGGCCTTCGAGCTACGGGCCGTGCTCGCCGCGACGCTGTCGCCGACGTGGGGCGTGTACAGCGGTTTCGAACTCTGCGAGAACACCCCGTTGCGCGACGGAAGCGAGGAGTATCTGAACTCCGAGAAGTACCAACTCCGGCCGCGCGACTGGGAGTCGGCGGAGCGTGAAGGTCGTAGCATCGCGCCCTTGCTGGGCAAGCTCAACGCGATCAGGCGCCGCAGTCCGGCCCTTCGCCAGTTGCGCGACATCCACTTCCACCACACGGACCAGGAGTCGGTGATCGCGTACTCGAAGTCGGTCACGGACCCCAAGGATTCCACCGGCACAGGCGGTTCGAACACGGTTGTGGTGGTGGTCAACCTCGACCCCCACCACACCCAGGAGGCGACGGTCTCGTTGGACATGCCACAACTCGGCCTGGACTGGCACGAGTCCGTGCCGGTGCGCGACGAGCTCACCGGCGAGACCTACTACTGGGGCAGGGCGAATTATGTGCGTCTTGAGCCAGGGCATAGTCCCGCGCACATCCTCACCGTCCTGCGACCGTCCTCACCGCAGATCGGAGGGTCACCCACCACATGATCGTCAACGAGCCCGTCCCGGATACGTTCGAGGACACACCGGCCAAGGATCGCGATCCCGAGTGGTTCAAACGCGCCGTCTTCTACGAGGTCCTGGTC